>JAILBM010000434.1 GCA_024680925.1 Butyrivibrio sp. | reverse complement strand
GTAATCTTCAGCCACCTTCTTTATTGCCAGATACGGTCCAACCTTTAATACGCCGCTTCGCTCAGATATGTTCTTGGTTTCCGGAACTTCTGCATCCGGAAAGTACTTAAGATAGTTTGTATTGGGATACATCATGTCGCTATCGCGGCTTTCGCACTTACCTATGGACGTCAGACTACCGACTGTATATTTCTTCTTAGGGTCATAGTGTCTTTCGTATGTGTAATAAACGTAAGTTATACCATCGATGGTTTTCTTCGAAATCCCCTTCTCATCTTTTGGTATCGGAACAAGCTTTTTCAAGAACATATCTGCCTCCTTTGTAGAGTGTTATTTAACTCTCTATAATTCTGCCACGGATTCGCCCAGAACCCCAGGGTTTTGGCGTAAATCCGTGGTTTTTTCGATATTTTTTAGCCGCAAGTTAATCCTTCAGGAAATTCACACTTAATTTATGCAATTCCCTTGTCAATACTTCCGAGCAAAAATTTATAAAATTTTTCGAGTACACGGTTCCAATGTGGTCAAATTAGGCTCAAAACCCGCGTAAATACGTGGTTTTTCACAATCGTATATATCATTAATCTTGAAACAGTCCTAAATCCCAGGGCTGTTTCTTTTTGTCCAGATATGGTTCAAATTTTCAAAAAAATGGGTTGACAAAATCTCCAAAAAATGTGGCCGCTTCGCGGCCCTTCGAATAAGGGGTTATCCGGTGTCCGGCCGGAAATCCTAATCATATTTTGGAGGTGTCTCTATGACTAAGAAAGAAATCTGCAGTTTGATAGTCCAGTCAATTAAAGACTATCTGTCCACCCCTTCGCGCCTTGATGCTTTCAAGGCAAAGAACCGTTTTATCCGCCAACGGCTCTTGTCTATTATACACGTTATTATGTTTTTGTTGTTCTCAACTTCAGTTTCCATGGATAAGAATCTTGCTAACATAAAACGTGAACTCTGCAGCATCACTTCGTTCCCAAAGAAGATCTCTAAACAGGCCATTTCCCATGCGAGACAAGGTATAAATCCAACTCTGTTTAACGAGCTTTTCAACATTGCAAAATATAAAATAAGGATGTAGGAATATGTCCGCACCCTCAATCCTACATTTTTATATTGACATTTGCACTTACTTAAAATTAGCGGCAAAAATTACAGAAAGTATTAAAGGACTCGGTAGTTATGCAACAAGAGTTGCAATTGTACCACATTGGTGACAGGCACCAACGTGTTGTGGTCCTCCTTACTCTTGGCACTTACTTTTTAATGCGCCGTTACATTTTAAAAAAGAGGAAGTTAAGAATTATATTTCATCACTATAATAGGAGCACCATAGATTCTGATCTTCGAAAGTCCAGTGCTTTAAATATTCCTCTGTTGTTTTGCCCTCTCTTGTTGTCATAGTTATTATCTCATAGTAAGTGATTTGAACATACCCTTATATTCGTATAATGGTATATCCTTCACATTACCATAAATCACAATTCTCACCTTTGACGTATACTCTACTTCGCTGCTATTTAATGTGCAGAGCATGCAATGTAAAAGAGCTTCGTTATTCTTTCCACCACCTTCAAAACGCGATATCCCAGAGCCAAGTAATGGTAACGTAATATCGTTATAGACGTATATCCCATCAATTTCATCCCACATTGTTCGTAACATGTGTTCAAATTTCGACATAGAAGTATACGCCTTATACTGACCATTTATTTTTCGCATTTCTGTCAAAGCAAGCATTAGATATGTTTGCTGATCCACAGAACTATCATATCTGATGACTGTTCCAAGCGGAAAATCATAGAGTCCATCATCATTCTTTGTAAGTCCTAGGGTTTGCGCTTTCCTTTCTATTGCTTCCTCTATCTCTTCCTTTTTTCCATGCTTCAAAACGAGTTGCCCATGTAACGATGTCTTTGATATTACAACATCGTCAACGCGAGTATCAAAATGTGTATCACATCCTATAACCTTAAATCCTGGAACCGTAAAAATATCTCCTACTAAAACTTCCACCGGAATAGACCTAATGTTGAAGGAAATAGAATCTTTGTAAATCCAACCTATTACTTCATGGACAAAAGCATAAGAAATACAAAGCATAATAAATACTACAACCAATCGGGCGCAAACACTATTGAAACATGCAGCCAATGAAAAGCCTGTTATGGTAAATAATGTAGATATAAGACCTACAATACCAAATGATATTTTAGCACTGGTTCTTACTCGATTACTAAGTCTGTTATACCATTTCCATATACCCTCGATATATTTACCCACCTACAGCCTCCGCAATCCCTCTATAATCCCAGTAGTTAATGCCATCGGACCCTTGAACCCACATTTGTTTATGAATTCCTTTATAACGAACAACCTCTGGGCAAAGATTTCTATTCACAGATCCGCTGTTATATAATACCACGATTTTCATTCCGTACTTAATTGCGTCCACAGCAATATCGCATTCATATTTTATGAATGACCGATAATCTACATAATATCCACGTGCGCAGGAACTTGTATAACTATTGTAGCTTCCACACAACTGACATCCGCCCTTTGAAACCGAATCAG
>JAILBM010000433.1 GCA_024680925.1 Butyrivibrio sp. | reverse complement strand
AAACTTTTTGTGATGGAAAAAATCCATCAAAAGGCAATAAATAGTTTTGAATTATGATTGGAATTTTGCAGCTTCTTCAACTCTTCTCTCAAGCTCAACCTGCATTGCATCAATAAACTCCTGAGGATTGCAAGCATTATAAGCTTCCATATATTCAGACCATGCACTTTCGAAATCATCTGCCATTACAACCTTTGGAAGATATTCGTGTTTAACTTCACCCATAAGGTTCCATGCAACACCTGCTTCTGTAGAAGTTGTAAGGTTATTTGAATATGAATACATTGGATACCATGGACCTGGTGCCTCGTTAGTTCCAAGCATGTCTACATAAGTCTGAGCATCATATGCAGCAAGACACTCTTTTACCTTATCGGAAAGTGAATCATAATATTCACTTGGCTGATCTGAAGGCATATTTGCATTTATTCCGTCATCGCTTGTTCCAAGCCACTGTGGGAAATATGAATATGTGCAAAGATGTGAAGCCTTGTAAGCTGTATCTGCAGCATTTGTTCTCTCTTCTTCTGTTCTGTAGAAGGTTCCGTCTTCGTTAACTTCGTAGTCAGTTCCCTGAACACCCCAGAATCTTAAGTTATGAACTTCCTGTCCAAGAAGATCATCTATGAATTTAAGAGCTCCCTCAACATCATCACAGCTTGTGGTAATAGCAAGACCGCTGGCTACGTTAAGAACTCCGCCTGAGTTATGCCACTGATTCTGCACATCTTCGGAAATTGTGATAGGAAGTGGTACATACATACAACCCTGATCATCAAGTCCTGCAGACTTAATAGCATCACCTGCTGTAAAAGCAAAATCCCACCACTGGTCTATCATGCCGAGTACTCTTCCTGTGGAAAGCTTTGCTATATATTCATCATAGGTCTGAGTAAAGGACTCAGGATCTACGATACCTTTTTTGTATTCATCATTTAACTTTTTAAAGTATGCAACTGCTGTATCTGTTGTATTGTAGTCAATTACAGTAAGTGTTTCAGGATCTACTATAACTGAACCGTCATTTGGATAACCATCAAGGAATTCAGGTGCATTTTCCAAACAGAAGTATCTCCAGTCATCGCAGAGAATTGTGTAAGGAATATTGGTTGTACCATCTTCCATTGTTGGATTTGCTTCATTATAGGATTCAATGAGGTCGAAATACTGATCCATGGTTCTAACCTTTGGATATCCTGCCCATTCAAGAACTCTTGTCTGAATCCAGAAAGCCTCGTCATTATGAGTACATGTTGTGTCCTCACCCTTAATATTCTGGAACTGGTTCATCCAATAGATATGACCATCATCCTGCTTAAGACTTTCCCATTCCTGTTCTGTATAATATGCTTTGATATTTGGATAATTATCGATGTAATCATCTAATGCTACAAGAGCGCCTGCCTCATAAAGCTGCTTCATTCCGTCGCCGCCGTCTATGAAATCAGGATACTCGCCACCGGCAATCAAAGTTCCTACAGCTTCTTCTGCAGTCTGTCCTGTAAGCCAGGTTTCTTTTACCTTAACTCCTGTCTTTTCTGCGATAAGCTGCTGAATTTCATTGTCATCATTGATTTCAGATCCGGGAACTGCAAAAAATGCTGTGAATTCTTTTACTCCACTTGCTCCGTCGGATGATGCAGTTTCAGACCCTGTCTCTGAGGAACTGCCACAGCCTGCAGCAGACACCATTACAACTGTGGACATTAAAAGTGCCAATGCTTTCTTTTTCATTTGTAACCCTCCTTAATAGTTTGAGCAAAGCCCCCAAAAGCTTTTTTCATCTTTTATGTTGCTCGTTTATTGTTATGGTTACATTTTACTAAAGCTATCATTTATTAAAATCCGATAAAATATATAAAATACCATGTCAAATTATTAATTTGATATTTTTCTGTATTTTGCCGGGGTACATCCTTTAGCCGCTATAAATTTATTGACAAAATAGTCAACATCCTTGTAACCAACGGCTTCTGCCACTTCATAGGTTTTCATATCATTTTTAATAAGAAGTGATGCTGCCTGTTCAATTCTATAATTATTCAGGTAATCTTTAAAAGAACATCCGTACTTTTTATGAAATAGCTGACCAAGATAAGCACTGTTTACAAAATACTTATCTCCAAGCTCTTTTAAAGTCAGGTTGTTCATGTAATTATTCCTGATTTCCCTCTCTATATCTCCAAGAGTGCCGCGGGAGGCATTTTTCCGAAGCTGCTGCAGGTATTCGGCATATTCGCAGGCAAACTTACAAATATGACCTCTACTTCCTCTTCGAACCCCTTCTTCAAAGGTATTCTCACTTATAAGCCTGAGTATTTCCTCCTGGTTAAGCTCACTGTCCTGTTCAGTTGCAAGATTTATAAGCTGAAAAAGGAGGTAGTTTATATTCAGATTCATGGATGTGCCGTAAACTCCTGATTTTTCCATATCCTCAAAGAGCTCGGATACATTTTTCATTATCTTGTCTTTGTCATTCTGTTCAATGGACTTTATAAAGTTATCAAGGCTTTCCTTACAAAGTACTACACCTTCGCCTGTATATTGTACTTCATCCTCATACATATATATTTTCTTCTGCTCTCTAAAGCCCTGCAGGAACCTGAGTTTACAGGCTGTTCCATAGGATTTGGACAGATTCCTTATGCCCTTTACCTTTTTCCCCACAAATACCCATAAAGGATGCTCTATTACAGAGGAAGCATAGGCAGAAAGCTTTTTAAAATACTCGCTTTCATCAAGCTGCAGCTCATCGCTCATAAAGTCAAAAAAGATCATGCCCACATCAAATATCTTGTCATGGCCCGAAGGATCAAATATACAGCACTTTTCATTATCTCCCAGAAACTCTGAAACGGTCTGATAGAGTTTTCTCTGAAGAAGCCTTTTTTCGCTGTCTGAGACATCTTCCAAATTCCCGTCATCCTGAACCTGAAGCTCTATATACCTTACATTCTCAGAGGTGCGCATGTGCTTTTCAACATAGTCCACGTTTATATCATCATATTTTCCCCTGATTATAGGTATCATATTCTGGGTAAAATAGGCCTGTTCCATTTTTTTGTTACTGTCTATCTGCTTGTTTTTCTCATAACTTAAGGCCTGGACATTCTTTATTACTTCCAACAGGGCATCCCTGTCTATGGGCTTTAAAAGATATTCAGAACAGTTGTATTTAATCGCCTGCTGAGCAAATCCAAAGTCCGCATAACCGCTGACAATAACAAAATACGCATCACTTATTTCTTCTGTCCTTATTTTTTCAAGCAGCTCCAGTCCACTCATAACAGGCATCTTAATATCGGCAACTATGAAGTCCACAGTATGCTCTTTAAGATAGTCCACGGCTTCTTTACCGTTAGAGCAGGATTTTACAACTTCAAACCCTTCCTGTTCCCAGTCAATGATTGCCTTTAATCCCTGTACAATATGCGGTTCGTCATCCACCAGTAATACTTTTAGCATTTATTTACCCCTTATCATAATTCCTGCTTTGGAAACCTTACGGTTACCATTGTTCCAACGGCCTCTTCCGAGCTTATATCAAATCTAACCTTGTTATCGGAGAACATTTTAAGTCTCACACAGGCATTGGTGATTCCAATACGTGACTTATCATGTAATGTCTCTATTGACGCATTATCCATCCTCTGACGGATTTCCTCTACGCCCTCCCGGTCCATTCCGATACCTGTATCTTCTATCTCAATAACAATGTCCTTTTCTTCCGAATAGATTCTCACAAATATCCAGCCGTTTGTTGCCTTTTCCTCTATTCCATGCACACAGGCATTTTCTACAAAGGTAACGATGGAAAGCTTCGGAATCCATATATTCTTACAATCATCATCCACAGAAAGTGAAAAGGAAAGTCTTTCTCCAAATCTGTATTTTTGCAGATTCAGATATGCCTTAACAAAATTCATTTCCTCTTCTATCTTTACTTCGTCATTATTCCATTCCACGTACTGCCTCTGGATTATGGCAAGATTTTCAATCATTCTTGCAGTCTCTTTTTCCTGCTTAATAAGAGAATGCATCCTTATGCTCTCAAGAGCATTAAACAAAAAATGTGGATTTATCTGACTTCTAAGAGCCAGAAGCTCTGCCCTCTGTCTTGCCACCATTTCTTCATTTTCCCTTATCTGGTGCTTATAGACAGACTCAATAAGATTATTGATCCTATCGGCCATATCATTATAGTTTCTTCCAAGAAAAGCTATCTCATCCACACCTTCAACATTATCTATTTTTACAAGGTGATCCTGATCTGCATTTTGAACTGCATCGGTAAGGGTCAAAAGCCTTCTGGTAAAATATCTCTGAAATACCCTTATGGCAAGGAAAGGCAGTATAAAACTCACCGCAATTAAAATCAGGTAGATATAGCTGTTTTCCATAACTGCTGCCAGGATATAATTTTTTGTTTTTAAAACCCTTATCTGCATATCATAGCCATAGAAATTTATATTCTTTGTATAAGCAACCCTTGATGCCTCTACAGGCTCCGTAAAATTATAAACCGACAGCTCATTGGAATTATTGGACAAAATAACTTTTCCGTCTGCCACCACTTCCACAGATACACTTCTGTCCACATTATTAAGTTCCAGTATGGCATTATCGTAATCCATCTCTACCACCACAAGCTTTTCAATATCGAATCGCGGATAAAAATTGAATTTTTTTATAAGATATATATGCCTTTTGGGCTTAATGGATTTAATATCATCGGCAAAAAAATCAAAGTATAAAAGCTCATCCTTTCCGGAAGAAACAAAGCTCTTATACCAGTCCTTGTCCTTTATTTTTGAAAGCTTCTGGATACCGTTACCGTTTAAAACAGTTTCATTATCAGTATAAAAAGTAATATAGCTGTTTAAGAGACTGGCCTGTCCCCATATCAGATACTGGTTTTTCATGGAAGTAAAGGCATCATAATACTCATATCCGCTAGTATATTCCTTATCAAGAAAATCATAGATCTTTTTCTTAATGTAAACGCTTTTTACTATGTCATCCGCATCATCAAACATATCTGTAAGGGTATATTCCACTGTCCTTGCGGCATCCAGATACTGTGCATTTCTTGCTTCTCTTCCCGCATTAAAAAGGGTATGCAAAATAAGTGCATCAATGACCAGAAT
>JAILBM010000151.1 GCA_024680925.1 Butyrivibrio sp. | reverse complement strand
TGCTTGTTCATTAGCAATCAGATATACGGCTATATCCTTCGTGCCACCTGCGATTTCATGTGCAGTCTTCATTAGCTTGCTTGCGATGCCTTGTCGCTCATAATGTCTGTCAACTCCGAGGTCTGTTACATACAGCCAGTAACAGAAATCTGTAAGACCAAACAAGACACCAACAATCAGATTCTCGTCATTGCGGGCTATCAGGCTGATGGAAACATTCTTAACCAGCCTCCTGATTCGTTCTTCAAAACGCTCTTTTGGATACTGTGATCCCAAATCGGTTCTTTTTAGAAAATCAATGTATTCCTCTGCATTAACTCGTTCTTCAACAATATGAATATTTTCGCTCATTTTTACCTCACAATCCCTAGAAGGTTAAGTTGCGGCTTGTTTTAGATCAACCTGGGCAAATTTCAGTCACATCTTCATATGCCCATGTCTTATTAGGCTACTATAATAATCAATTATTAATTTACTAGCATAATCAACGCAATTCAACAGGTGTTAGTTAAAATATAAAAGCGACTGAAGAGGAGATTTCGCAGTTTCAGCGTGATGCAAATGATGAAGAAAATACACTTAGATTCGATCGTTATAGAATCAGAGTACGTTATGGATTCTAAGGGTGAAAATCCCATATATATTTTGTTCAATCGTGACTGGGGCGGAGAGGATACAGAAGATAATGGTGTCGCCGTGCTGATTGAAGATGGAAAAGTAACGGAAGTTGGTTATAAAGATATTGCTTTCTGAATATGTAATTCATAAGATTATTGGAGGGATATTGTAGAGAGAGGATGGATAAATGAATACTTTTTTTAAGGCAGATAATGAATACCTGGAAAATATCCGAAGCTATTCAATTAATGATTCGTGTATAGCGCTTACATTCTACATTTTTGATATGTTTGCACTTTATGTTGTCGGGATAATATATTCAAGGTCAGGAAATTATTTTGGAGAGGTGCTTACGGTTCTTGCCATTGTTGTAGTTCTTTTGCTTATTAGGTTTAAGTGTTCCACAGTTGGCATAAGATGGCGAAACGCCTCAAAAGGAATATTAACGGGTCTGATCATGGGAATCATTTTTCTTTTATGCTATACGATAATTCCAGGGATAATAGCTGGTTCAGCGCTTCTTCCGGCAAAAGAGATCGGTTATAATATTATTTACTATTTTGTGATCATAGCTTTCGAAGAAGAATTGGCATTTAGGGGATTCATTCAGCCCAGGTTGTTTCCTTTACTAAAGAAAGAGTGGCTCATGCTGATTGTTGGAGGCATCCTTTTTGTTTGTATGCACTATCCATTTCAAATGGCAGCCAGAGGAATGAGCTTTGTTGAGTATTTTCCTTTTTTTTTAGCGGGAGCACCTATGCAACTTTTGTGGCATTTTGTTTTTAGCTGGTTATACAGAAGGTTTGGCAATATTTTTGGCGGAACTATCCTGCATGGATTCGTTGATATGAGCATGGGATCTTTAGCTGAAAATATATGTGCACTCATTTAACAGTGGAAATGCAGCTTGTACAAATGTTTACGTTAAAGAAGGATTTAGCGAATAGATGTACATATCGCCCCACCTCAGTGTAAATTGAGTAAATTGAATATCTAAGTGCATGTCGGTTTAAGCTAAACTTGTAATATGTTTAAAGAAAGGAGTGTAAAAAGTCAAAAATACGGCTTTTTACATTTTTTAACTTAAAAAAATAAATATAGTTCTGAGTGCTTGTTAATAAAAGCGCTGGATCGCGTTTTCAAAATTCTAAAGGTATAATTCTAAGATTTAAACCCTAATCTTTTAGATGGTTTGTAACATTTCTATAAACAATTCCGAAATTCTCTGCTCATCTTCCTGAACAGCTTTTCTAATACTGTATGTCATATTATCTTTTCTCCGATTATCCTATCAATTATTCGCAATACATACATATTGTTCCATTTGATAACTTAAATCCGTTCTTTTCGTAAAACTTAGCCGCTGGTGCATACTCACTTGTATAAAGAACAATGCCTGCAAGTCCTTTTTCTTTACTGTAATCTTTAACCG
>JAILBM010000425.1 GCA_024680925.1 Butyrivibrio sp. | reverse complement strand
CCCAGGGCATACTCTGCGGTTTCTTTCATGAGCCTTGCAATGGCAGTTTCATCATCTGTTAATCCGGACAAGCCAAAAAAGGCAGTATATAAAACTTCCCCTTCAAACTCAATCTTTTCTATCTCTCTTATCCTCTTAAAGTTAGGATTGTCAGTATCTCTATCCACAATTCTCTCTATGATCTTAATGGTGCCCTGCCTTGGATTATTATCTTCATCAAGATAATATACCTTATTATCAATTATTTCCCCAAGGCTTCCCTGAAGCTTCAAGGTGTTTTTTCTAATAGGAGAACGATACTGCTCCGAATCAAAATCATAAAAAGCAACCTGCCCGTTATCAAATTCCATAGTTGCCACACGGCGCTTTTTACTCTCTATTAGTCCATCCCTGAACTCCTCATACCTTGACAAAGTTCTGGCAGTCGGAAAACTATATGTCTTTGAACTTAATTTAAATCCCGTATCCGTTCCATTACCAAAAAAGGCTCTTATAAGACTTGCCCCATGATAATCGTGGGCCACAGAAAGATTTACACAACTGACATCCCCTATTATTTTCTTTTCCAAAAGCTTCAAGATGGCTGTATACTGCGGATAACGGGTATACTGCTCAGCCACCACAGCCTTTTTTCCCTCAAGAGCTTTCTTATACAAAAGAGATAAAGTATCCATATCAGTAGCCGCAGGAGTTTCCATAAGCACTGTAAAGCCCCTGTCCATCCACTCCATTGCCACCTTACTTCCAACAGATTTACTGACACATACCACAACAAAATCCGGTTTAAGAAGACATAAATCCTCCGCACAGGTAGTGGCATTAACACCATATTCATTTTTTATAAGCTCTGCCTTTTCATGGCTTCTGCACAATACACCGCATAATTCAAAAACCCCGGGTAAAGCCTTCGCTATCCTTATATAATATCCGGCACGCCATCCCGATCCTACTATTATAAAACGATATTTATCCATATATTTTTCCTATATCCTATTCACAATCTCTTTAGTTTCATTAATTATAATATAGTATGTCCTTCATATATACAGTATATATCCGAAAGCCACTCCGAATACTTTTTTCCACAAAAATGTACTTTTAATATCAGCACTTCGTATAAACAAATGTAATACAGATACAAACAATTCACAATTATATAAAATACAATGGGGGAATCCCGGAAAAGAGGAAACAGAAATGGCAAATTATACAAAAGAAGATTTTGAAGCATTAGCATTTTATACTTATCAAAAAGCAAATGATCCGTCGGAATCGGCAAATCATCGTTTCAGCCGTCGAATTAGCCTTTTTTCATATACAGCTGACAGTTCTAATCCGGATGAAAAGCAAGTTTTCGAAAACATGTTCAAAAAGGATGCCTTTGCAATTGGTCCTGATGGAACTGTAAATTATGACAAAGCTAAAAACTTCTTTGTAACTTTAGGTAAGTTCACTGCGTCTAAAGATGTTCATTATGCCAAGAAGGTTGCAAATAATAAGGACAGCCTTTCTGATGAGAATTATTTTAAAAATCTTGACATGCATAAGTATTATGAAAAACTCTTAGACTATGCAGAGACAGATAACAATATCCTTAAATTTAACGAAAATGCTGCTGAAGATAGAAAAATCACAAAGGACACTCTTAAAAAATGGTTTGAAGAAGGCTATAAATCCCAGTTAAGCGAGAATAAAGATAATAGTGATGCTCTGGAAAGCCTAAAAAAGCTGGAAATCACCGATAATATCATAAATAACCGCAAAGCAGCAGAAATTAATTATTATCAGACTGTAGCAAAAGAAAAAGATAAATATTTTAATGTCAGGCTTAGCGAAGCCAAAAATATGTACTCTGCTTATAATAAAAAATTAAATGAAGAGAAAATAATTAGGGATAATGCCACAATTTTCTACAGAGATTTTAAAAAAGCCCAAGACAGTATTAAAAACGCGAATTTGGAAGCTGATAATATAAAGAAATGTTACGAGAAGCATCACAGTGACTTTACAACATTATCATTGCCGATGACATCTTTAAAAAATTCTTCAGGTGAAGATTTTAAAGCACTTGCAGAATCTATTTCCGCCTTTGTAACCTCTACAGAAAAGGACTCTGCTTTTATAGATAATAAGCTCGATTATAAGGATAATCTTAATGTATATAATGCAATAGAACAAAAGGCTGATTCCTACATCAAAAAGCACAACTGGGGACCATGGGGAATGTTTAACTTCCTAAAAACAGGACAGACAAAAGAAAAGTTCAACTTAGCCAAGAAAACCCTTGAGCAGGTAAAAAAGGCTAAAATCGAATTTTCACATGCCTTTATGACCGATAAGATTTGTAATTCTGTAAACACACTGGCTTCTAAGGATATTGATAAAATGTCACCGAATGAAATAATAACTTCCCTGAGTGATACGATTAAAGTATCAAATACTCTGTTAACGGACTTAGGTATTGAAGTTAAAAATGGAGAGATTCCTGCCCAGACTGCTATTGGACCTACAAATCCCAAGCTTATAGCCGGAGTCCGCAACCTTTCAATACTTAATACTTCTTCTAACAATTTTGTTCATTCCTGTACAGATACCGGCATAGCAGAATATGATAATAAAGGCAAGCTCTCAATAGATAAAGAAGCTTTCAACAGTGGTATTATGGTACAGCAGTTTGATACTATCGTTCAAAAGCCTTCAGTAAATAAGACTGACGACAAGAATTTAGCAAATGATCTTAATATGGTAAAAAATAATACTGTAATTAGCAGAACAAGCAGTAAAGATAATGTAATCGAAAAAGGTAAGAATCTCGCAATAAGCTAATACCAAAAAAAGTAACCGGGCCCCGTACTAAGAAATTAGTGCGAGGCCCTTTATATTTCTTTATGACAATGTTTTTTCAAAAAAATGTACTTCTATAATCAATACTTCGTATAAAAAAATGTAATAAAACTACAAACAATTCAAAATTATATAAAACACAGTGGGGTAATCCCCGGAAAAGAGGAAGCAGAAATGGCAAATTTTACAAAAGAAAATTTTGAAACATTAGCAACATATAATCTGAATAACCTTAGAAGTAATATAGAATCCACCAGCAATCAATTTGCACGTAGAATAGGTCTATTTGAATATGTAAGTATTGATGAAACCAAAAACTCAACCGATAGTTTCAATACCATGTTCCAGAAGGATGCATTTGGAATTAGTGACGACGGCACTGTAGATTATAATAAAGTTAAAACATTCTTTACCCAATTAGGTCATTATAAAGAATCACACGATGCTAAGTATGGAAAAGCTATTAGCAAGAATAAGGATGCTCTTTCAGGAAAAAGCTACTTTAAAGATAAAGCCCTTACTGAATACTATGATCAGTTACAGCAATGGGTTGATACTAACGAAAACATCAAGGCATATAATGTATCAGCTACTGCAGATAAAAAAATCAGCAAAGATACAATCCAGACATGGTTCAATGAAGGCTATAATGCAGCAGTCGCAAAAGCTAATGAGGCTGAGAAAAAATATTTAAAAACTTATAAAGATATTACAATTACACAAAAAATAAAAGTTGACCGCGAAAACGCAAAGAAGGCTTATTACACAGATGTTAAAGAAAATATGAGTAGCCATTTCTCTTATAAACTCAAAGAAATAAAAGGTCAGCAAGAAATAGCTGCTGAATCCAAAAAAGAAAATGCTGAGGCAGAAAAGGCAGAAGCGGAAGAAAAAGCAAAGTATTATTCTGCTATAAATAAATATTATAGTAAGCTTAAAGCTACTCAGGAAAAGATAAAGAAAAATCCTTTAAAAACTGATAATGTCCAAAAGTGCTTTACAAGAAATTACAACAATTTTTTAGAACCTTCAGTATCTATGCTACTTCAGAGTACAGATAATAAGACTAACTTTGGAAATCTTACAAAAACTGTAAACGATTTTGTGACTAAAGTGGGAAAGAATCCCAATATGGATGATTATCGTAAATTTTATAATGATACAATCGAAAACTATAATAATATTTCCAGAAAAGCCAATGAATATATAAAGAAAAACAGCTGGGGTCCTTGGGGAATGTTCAATATCTTCAAATTTGGTAAGAGTAAGCAGAAATATCAATTTGCAAAAAATATTGCAAAGATGACTAAAGATGCCATAGATGATTTTTCAAAGAGCTTTACAATTGATAATTTTTGCAGGGATTTAAATGAGTTTTCCCAAAAAGACCTCAAAAAAATGACTCCATCAGATTGTAGTACTATCTTGAAAAATCTGGATGGTGATTCAAGAGACGTTCTTGATGAATTGGGTATGTCCGTAAAGGAATATAATAGTTACATAGATGCCGGTATAATGGATGGTTATAGCACTAAGTATAACCATAGCGATGCATTGGACTTTGCCGCTGATCTTACTATGTATACAAAAAATTTCAGGAAAGAATGCAACGGTGCAAACTTTATACAATATGATGACAGAAATCATGCTTTTATAGCAGATGATAAATTAGCCGAATTTACAAATCATGCCAGCTTTGGTGATATTATAAGTTCAAGTCAGGTAAGCAAAACCAGTGCCCAGAATCTGGAAAAAGACCTCAACATGGCGCCAAAGCAGCTTGAAAACAAGAAAGTATCTACCAATACTAATACCAATACCCATGCCAAAGACTTCACAGTTGATAGCAAAGGCGGTTTTTCAATGGGTGCTTAATCAAAAAGCATAGCAGCTTACATATTATCAGTAAAAGCTCAGGCAACTTCGCCTGAGCTTTTATACTGCACAACACTAATATATCTTTTCAATATCCCCGGTGATCCCATACTGCGCCTTAAAAAGCTCCAAATCATCCCTGTCCTTTATGAGCATCACCTCTTCAAAGTCCCCTGTGTGAATATCCATGAACCCAGCTACCTGCTCACCGTTACATATGCTGGCCTTAATAACAGGCTTCCTGTTTTCCTTATCATAAGTTTTCTTCTCAGTTTTTTTGTGAAAAAACATAGTGCGTCACCTATTCTCCGTATCTAAGAAATTATTGTTATTTCCTCAGCAGCAGGGATGTCTTATAGCACCGGATAATCCTCGGTAGAATATCCAAGATATTTCATAATCCTCAGCTCATCCGTAGCATCTGTAAGAGCATTATGCAGTTCCATATAACCGCTCTCACCAAACATCCTCAGAATATCCTCTACTTTATAACCACTCTTCAGACGACCTGTACCGCAACAATTAGCATTAGCGGGTATTGCAGGATTATATTGCTTGTATGCAGCAAGCCTTAATATATCATGCCACCTGTATCTTTTTAACTCAGGCAGGCATCTACAGTCAAAGGCCGCATTGTACGCATAGATGTCA
>JAILBM010000350.1 GCA_024680925.1 Butyrivibrio sp. | reverse complement strand
GATAGACCACTGGTTTATTGATAAGCTCGCTGTTCTTGTTGAGATGGAGACAAAGCTTAAAAATGAGCCACTTACAGCTGATACACTCATGGAAGCTAAGCGTCTTGAGTATCCTGATAATGTAATTGCAAGACTTACAGGCAAGACAGTTGAGGATATCAAAAAGCTCCGCGAAGACAATAACATTTTTGCCACCTATAAAATAGTTGATACCTGTGCTGCAGAGTTTGCTGCTGAGACACCTTATTACTATTCCGTATATAACGGACCTGACTCTGAAAATGAAGCAGGAGATGAGGCAACAGGCAAATCCGGCAAGAAAAAGATTCTTGTTCTTGGTTCAGGACCTATCAGAATCGGACAGGGTATTGAGTTCGATTATTGCTCAGTTCATGCTACATGGGCATTTAAAAAGGCCGGTTATGAAACAATCATTATAAATAACAACCCTGAAACAGTAAGTACCGACTTTGATATAGCTGACAAGCTTTATTTTGAGCCACTTACAGCAGAGGATGTTGAGAATATCGTAAGACTTGAAAAGCCGGACGGAGCTGTAGTTCAGTTTGGTGGTCAGACAGCAATCAAGCTCACTCAGGACCTTATGAAGATGGGAGTTCCAATCTACGGAACAGATGCCAAGGATGTTGATGCATCTGAGGATAGAGAGCTCTTTGATGAGATCCTTGAAAAGACAGGCATTGCAAGAGCTGCAGGTGCTACTGTATATACAGCCCAGGAAGCCAAAGAGGTTGCCAACAGACTTGGCTACCCTGTACTTGTTCGTCCTTCCTATGTACTTGGAGGACAGGGCATGCAGATTGCTCTTTCAGACAGCGAGATAGAAGAGTTCATGAATATCATTAACAGATACTCTCAAGATCACCCTATCCTTGTAGATAAATATCTCCAGGGTATTGAGACTGAAGTTGATGCCGTATGCGATGGTGACAACATTGTAATCCCCGGTATCATGGAACATATTGAGAGATCCGGTGTACACTCAGGTGACTCAATCTCCGTATATCCTGCACAGTCACTTAGTGATAATGTTAAGAGGAAGATTGCAGATTATACAGAAAGACTTGCAAAAGCCCTTCATATAATTGGTCTTATAAATGTTCAGTTTATCGCAGTAGGAGAAGAGGTTTACATCATCGAGGCCAACCCACGTTCTTCTCGTACAGTACCATATATCAGTAAGGTGACAGGTATTCCAATCGTTGACCTTGCTGCAAAAGTTATGATGGGACATAAGCTTGTTGACCTTGGATACAAGCCGGGACTTCAGCCTGAAGCTGATTATGTGGCTATTAAGATGCCTGTATTCTCCTTTGAAAAGATCAGAGGAGCAGAGATCAGCCTTGGACCTGAAATGAAGTCTACAGGTGAGTGTCTTGGTATCAGCAAGAACTTTAATGAAGCTCTTTACAAGGCATTCCTTGGAGCAGGAATGGATCTTCCTAAATATAAGCAGATGATCATCACTGTAAAGGATGCCGATAAGGGTGAGATAATAGATATTGCCCGCAGATATGAGAAGCTTGGATATATTATCTATGCTACACGTTCAACGGCAGATACTCTTAACGAGAACGGTGTAAAGGCTCGTAAGGTAAACAAGATAAATCAGGAATCACCTACTGTTATGGATCTTATCCTTGGTCATAAGATTGACCTGGTAATTGATACTCCTACTCAGGGAAGAGATAAGACTCGTGACGGATTCCTTATCAGACGTACATCCATCGAGACAGGTGTTAATGTTATAACAGCCCTTGATACAGCCAAGGCTCTTGTATCATCACTTGAAAATGCTTGTACAGTTGAAGGCCTTGAACTGGTAGATATAGCAAAGATCTGATGATTAAATAATTAAAATATGAGCCAGGGGGGACGTGTTACATAGCTCAAAATGTAATTTTGAGCTATGTAACACGTCCCCTGGCTCATTTGGTTCATGCTCTGTTTAGCTTATTCATCCCAGCCTTCGTTTAAGCGTATATGAACACTTATGTTGTGTATACTTTCACCTTCATTTAAGTGAATATCTTCTATACTTGATACAGTAGGAAGATCAGGTTCGTCTTCTTCAAGCTCAACCATGATCCAGTTATAGGCTGCATCAATTGCGTTACGGACTGTATCATCAAAGGAATCACCTTCAGCTGTACAGCATTCAAGATCCGGGAAATAACAATCATAAGAGCCGTTGTCATGCTCTTTAAAAACTGCTGGAAATACCAATGTCATAATTATTCTCCTAAAAAATTATTAGCCTTGCAGAAAAATCTACAAGGCTATTGTATGCTATAGTTATTTGCTTTGCAAATCCTGTGTAAGTAAGATTCACAAAATCAGAAAAGCAGGAATTACAGTAAAGTATGTCTAAGCTCTTCACCGCTCTTATTTGAAAGATATGCAGGTGCAATATCAAAGATGGTCTTGCAGCCACACTGACCTTCCTGATTGAGCCTGAAAGCTGCTCTTGCATAAGCTGCAAGTACGCTTCCTGTAAACTCAGGATTAGAATCAAGCTTTAAGCTATATTCAATGATATGCTTATTTTCTTTTTCCCAACCTGTAACACCGCTTCTTAAAATAAATCCACCGTGAGGAAGTCCTTTGTGGTTAGCATCAAGCTCCTCTTTGGAAATGAAATGAACGGTTGTATCATAATCTGCAAAGTAGTTAGGCATTGTTTTGATCTGACGCTCTATTTCAGCCTTATCAGCACCTTCCTCTGCAACAACGAAGCATTCTCTTGTGTGCATCTGTCTGGCTGTAAGCTCCGGTGTTTCACCGTTTCTTATTTTTGCTACTGTTTCATCTACAGGAACTGTATACTGTCTTGCATCAACAACACCGGGTATTCTGCGGATGGCATCTGAGTGTCCCTGGCTTACACCACGACCCCAGAATGTGTAATGCTTGCCTTCAGGAAGAACTGAATCTGAAACCATACGAAGAAGTGAGAACATACCAGGATCCCAGCCTACTGATATGATACCGACTTTGCCGGATTTCCTGCAGGCAGCATCAACATTTGCAAAATGCTCAGGAATACGAGCATGGGTATCAAAACTGTCTACTACATTAAACATTGAAGCAAATTCCGGTGTCTGCTTAGGAAGATCTGTAGCACTTCCTCCGCCTAATACCAAAACATCAATTTTATCCTTCCAGTCAGGAAGTTCATTTACGTTAAGCACAGGAACATTTTCTGTTCTGATCTGTACACTGGAAGGATCTCTTCTTGTAAATACTGCCACAAGCTCGAGATCACTGTTCTGTCTGATAGCACTTTCTACACCACGGGCAAGGTTGCCGTAGCCAACTATACCGATACGAATATTCATTTTTTACTCCTTCTGTAATACAAATAATGAACAAATTAGATTGTACACACTTAAAATTACTTTCCTATTGTACATCATTAAAGTGTATATATACAAGACCTAAAAATTCTCAGTAAGTCTGTTTATCCAAAAGCCGCTTTTTACCATGTTAAAGCCTATTATACATTTGATCAGTTCTATAAGCTGACAGAAGATGTAGATCTGTATTATGGGAAGAGCAGTAAAATGCGTAAGGCTAAATGCAAGGGGGATGGAAAATACCCATACAAAGCAGGAGTCGAACAAAAATGTAATAAAAGTTTTTCCACCGGACCTTATGGTGAAATACGCAGCATTTTCATAGGCATACATAGGCATGAAAAAAGCGGCAATAAGTATGAAATTGCGGGCGAGTTCCTTAACATTTTCCTCTGTGTTGTATATTTGAGGAAAAAACGGAGCGGCTATAGCCAGAAGAAATCCTGTAAATACACATGCCAGTACGGCAAAAACCGCCAGTTTATAGGAATCTTCTTTTACATCAGGCTTTCCTGAGCCCAGCTCCTGTCCCAGAATAATTGAAATCGAGCTGCCCATGGAAATAAATACAACATTAAATACATTGGATATTGTTGATGAAATATTAAGGGCTGCAATAACCTCAAGACCTCTTACGGAATAATTCTGAAGGAGAATTGTCTGACCGGCAGACCACAGCGCTTCATTTAGTAAAAGAGGTGTTCCTTTGATCAAAATGTTTTTTCTGAGTTCTGAAGGAATATACAGACTTTTATAAGCATCTTTAATAAATTTGTGGCGAGTTGAGTGGGTATGGGTGTAAACTATTATTATCAACATTTCGATAATTCTTGAAAGCACCGTTGCAATGGCAGCACCTACAACACCTAGCATTGGGAAGCCGAGTTTGCCATAAATAAGAAGATAGTTAAATACAAGGTTTACGAATACCGCTATAATACCGGCTTTCATTGGAAGCAGGGTGTCATCACATTCTCTTAAGGTACCTGCGTAGGCCTGTGCCAGAGCAAAGGGAAGGAGATTGAACATCATAACCCTTAGATAGAGCTTGGCATAATACATAGTTTCTTCTGCACCTGCAGGATTTCCGTCTGAGTGAATGTATAAAGATATAAGATTTTCACCAAAAACAGACAGGACAAAAGCACCTATAAGTGTAATGAACGCGCAGATCAAAAGCTTGAATCTGAAGGTGAAACGGACACCTTCATGGTTACCCTGTCCATAATACTGGGCAGAAAAAATACCGGCTCCTGAAATACCTCCGAATATGCAGAGGTTAAAAACGAAAATGAGCTGGTTGATAATGGATACGCCTGACATTTGATTGGTTCCGATCTGACCTACCATAATGTTGTCCAGCATACCCACAAAGTTTGTGATTCCGTTTTGAATCATGATTGGCACTGCGATTGCCAACATTTTCATATAAAATTCTTTTGTTCCAATTAATTTATTAGTCTTCATAAAGAGTTATTCTACAGTGGATATTAATAATAATCAATATAAATATAGGTGCAGATTTAATATGGCATCAGGAAAGGAAGTGACTGACGATTATGGAAATATTAAATCATAAAAAAAGTTTATTTATTTAAAAAAATAGTAATAAATATGATAGTTTTTATGATTATTATTTTAGTAAAATACGTATACTAGTATAAATAGAAAGAATGGTGAGGGAATGAAAAAGTTTAGCAGACTTATCGCAGTAGCGATTGCGGGGGCATTGACTGTTACATCTCTTGGGGGATATTCGGATTCTTTTGTTTCTTATGCTGAAAGTGCCATAGAAGCCACTGAAGAAGCAGTTTCCCAGGAAACAAATTCTCAAGAAGAAATTGAAGAGTCATTATTATCACAGGATGGTAATAATGAAGAGGAAGCTTCAGAAGAGCAGGAAAATGAAACAGAGTTCGATGAAGCTGAAACTTTAGAAAATCAGGAAAGTGAATCGGAACAACTTGATTCAGAGGATACGGAAGAGATTAATGACATAGCATCTTCTGAAGCAGGTAATGATACGGAGAATTCAGATGATCCGGATGCTGCAGACAATAACGAAGAGTATACTGCAGATGTTATGAATACCGCATCATCAGATGATTCAACAGAAAGCATAAGTAATGAATCAAATGCATCTCTTAGCGGAAGCTCAGAAGATGATGCCAATAATTCAAACAGTGCGTCCAGCGGATCGTCAGATGATTCGACAGCAGGCGGATCTTCTTCAAATGATGCAGCTACAGAAAGCTCATCAGAAGATACAGAGGATACAGATTCTGATGGTTATAAGGAATCCTATGATCTTGTAAATTTCCTTACAGAAGGATATGTTGACGTTGATGGTGAACTGGTTTCAGTCCATCAGTTTTCCTTTAAACCCGGTCAGAAATATACACTTACCCTTGTATTTGGAGAATCTGACTATCAGTTTGGCAAAATGGATGGTACAAATTATCTGTACTATAACCTGCCTGATGGTGTTGTAAGCTCTGATATAGAGGTTGGTGGTAAGTTTGATTTTATAGTAAGTTATGAAGGAAAAAACTATACTCTTGACGATAATTATTATTATCTTGAAAACAACGTACTTAAGGTTGTGATCAACAACGAATGCATCCGGGACGGAGTTAATGTATATGATTTATTCCAGGAAACTGTAGATGCTGAGTTTAAAGTGGTATTCGGCATTCAGATTGCTGAAGATGCTTCAGATATTGTTTTTTCAGATGACTTTATCGGAACTGTAGATACTACAGATGATGACGAAGAAAGCCACGAGGATCCTGTTATAGATGATGATCCTCAGGAAGAAGATGATGATGATGACGATGATGGTACATCTAAGATAAATGTTAAAAAGACTGCTGTTGAAGTAAGCGATGATAATACACAGGCAACATGGACAATTACAATTGATGTCCCTGCAGAAGGTCTTTCTTCCTTGATTGTTGAAGATAATCTTCCTATTTTCTATTATGGAAGTGAAGTTTTTAAAGATACCTATGCGGAAATTGTAAGTGTTGAAGGACTTGTTGATGGTGAACAGTATACTTCAAAACTGACTGAAAGAGGCAATTATACCAGAGATATTTTAACTCTCACTTTTTATAAAGATGCTGACAAGACAGAAAAAGGTCTTAATGCAACAGATGCTGACAGACAGATTGTCATTACCCTTAAAACAGATATAAATCAGGATTGGGTTGAGTCTAAAAATGCCAAGCACACCAATAGTGTAGTGGTCACAGCCAAGGATCCTGAGGGCAATAAGAAGACCGGATCTTCCAGTGATTATGTAAATGTATACAGTGATAATCACAGCATGGCCAAGAACTTTCATGGAAGCGGAAGAACCTCCGATGGAAGATTGTACTATTCATACTTTATAATTTTGACAAATGTTAACACTGATAGTATTACAATTTCCGATTACTATGATACAGAATTGTTTGATGTACTCGACACTTCGGTTATTGTATCCGGTGGAACAAACATAACATGGCCTTACAGTGAGCTTATAGGAAAGACCTCTACAGGAAATGTAACTGTAAGTGAAGAGCTTGATGGTGACGGCGGTTACGAAGGCGCTACAGGACATGTGGATATTACTGTTTCAGGATGTAATATCAGTGATGAAGATGGAAAAGAAGAGTATTATCCATACTACATGGTACAGTGTGCACTTGTTGTTGAAGATATGCAACTTCTTAATGAACGTGCCAATGGTTCAACTATAGATGCTGACGGTGAAACAGTTCCGGGTATGTATATATACAATACTGCTGTATGGAATGAACTTTCATCTACAAATAAAAGCGGCAAGTATGTATATTCAGGAGTAGCCAAGGAGCTTACTCAGGCTCCGGTTGCATCCAACGGATATGTTGCAACTTTCCAGATTACAATTAACCCTTCTGCTCTTGACCTGGTTGAGGGAACTGATGAACTTGAACTGATTGATGAACCTGAAAATCTTACCTTTATCCTATCATCGGTCAAGGTTGTAAACGGAAGTGGTGAAGATATTACTTCAAGTTGTAATCCATCACTAGATGGTGAAAAACTTGTTATGACAATTCCTGATGCTCAGAAGGTTATCATTACTTATGATGCAGAGGTTATTGAAAGTGGTACCTATAGCAATACAGTTTCACTTTTATCCTATTCGTCAAAGATAAGCGAGTCTTGTGTATTTTCTTCTGAAGGAACAGGAAGTGCATCTGTAAAGAGTCTTGATATTTATAAATGTGATAAAGAGGACAGTGGAGTAGCACTTGAAGGAGCCGTTTTCGGACTCTATAAGAAAAATGGTACTGAAGTAGTAGCTGTAACAGATAAGGACGGTAATGCCGTTACTGTAACGACTGATGCTACAGGTAAGGCAACAATAAGAGGTAAGTATACAACAGATGGTTGGGCTCTTACATATAATACACAGTATTATCTCAAAGAGCTGACAGCACCTGCAGGATATGTGATTTCTACAGAACTAATTCCGTTTACTATTGTAAAGGACTCTCAAACTGCAGACAGTGCTTCATATACTTTCCACAGTGCAGATACTTTAACCATTACTAATGAGAAGGAAGTAATACTTAGTATTGATATTTATAAATGTGATAGTTCAAATAGTAACAAAGCCCTTGGAGGAGCAGTATTTGGACTTTATATGAGTTCAGAAAGTGGTGTAGTAGCAGTTACAGATAAAGATGGAAATGATGTAACAGTTACAACCGATTCAGAAGGTAAAGCTACTATAAAAGGTGATTATACAACTGATGGTTGGACACTTAAATATAATACCCAGTATTATCTTAAGGAGCTGACAGCACCTTCAGGGTATGTGATTTCTAAAGAGCTTATTCCATTTACAATTGTTGAGGATGGTGAAACTGCTGATAGTGTATCATATGTATTTTATAATGCAGACACATTGACTATAACAAATGTGAAGAAAACTATACCTACTGAAGATCCTGATCCAGATCCTGAAGAAAATCCGGATCCTGATCCTGATGACAGCACAGATACAACTACCGAAACAGCTGAAGTTTATGGAACTGTCGCTTCTGTACTTGGTGCAAGAAGGACTGTAGAAGAACCTGCAGTACTTGGTGCAAGAAGAAGTGCAACAGATGATACCAATAACAGAGCAATGAGAATTGTAGTTATTATTGCGGCAGGAATTGCAGCAACAGTTCTTATTCTTTCAGATAAAAAGAAATCTAAAAGAAAATAACAGGAAATACATATAAATAGCCCGGAGTTTCCGGGCTATTTTTTAACAAAGCATATTAACCTTTTTGCTTAATAAGACCATTTTGATATGCATCAAGAAGATCTTTAAGATCATCAATTTGAGAAAGAAGTTCTTTTCCGTTGTCTGTATCCTTAACAAGGATTCGTTCTTTCATTTTTTCTACTACTTTTATTTCAGGAGTGTTTTCACGATTTGGATCAAAGGGTTTGTGCTCAGCCAGTGCCAGATGCTTGGAATTGAATATAAGTGTATAACCGGCTATTCCTGTCTGTGTATGATAAGCCTTTGATAAACCACCATCTATAATAAAGAGCTTTCCGTTTGCCTTAACGGGGCTTTCACCCTTTTTGACCTTAACCGGAACATGGCCGTTAATAATATGGGAAACCTCAGGATCAAGGCCAAACTCTCTTAGTATATTATCAACAACCTGTTCATTATCTGAAAGGGCATAATAAGGATTGTAGTTTTCTACAAAGAGCTCTTTTTCATTCAGGAAAATTCTCTCAAAGGTGGCCATTTTATCCTTGCCAAAAAGCGGTGAATTAGGACCGCACCATAAATACCAGGTAAGGTCTGCGGCTTCTTCTTTTTCCTCGAATTGGAGCTTTTCATCGAGAAAATAAGCATCAACGATTTTTTGACCAACAAAGTCAAGAAGCGCTTTTCCCGCAAAGGTTCCGTGAGGAGTTTTTATCTGCATAAATGTACCGTCTTCATTCATAGGTATGCAGCCATGGAATAAAAGATTGTTATTGCAGATTTTATACATACTTCCTGTGGAATAAATAAATCTGATATGTTTTTCCAATATTTGTGAGTGAACGAAACTGAATTTTAGCACGTTCATCAGATCAGCTTCTTCTGCAGACAGCTCATACGGATTTTCCGGATCAATCGTAGGGAAGTTTGTATCCTTAAGTTTATAATCCTTGCCATCTATGTTTACGGTACCATTTTGATAATCTATTTTGTCTAAAAGAAGTCTGTTTTCCAAATGATATTCAGGATGTCTTTTAATAAGCTGTCCCTCTACCTTGAACTCTATTATGGAAATAGCTTTGCACATTTTTGCAGCGAGTTCCGGATTGACTTCATCATAGAGATTTTCGTCAAGAATATGGGGTTTGAAACAGTCGCAGGGATCATTTCCATATACCTCTGCTGCGAACATGCTAAGGGGTCTTAGGTTTATTCCGTAGCCATCCTCAAGAACATCAAAGGTGTTATAGGAAGTGGCAATACGCAGAACAGTTGCAATACATGCAAGGTTTCCTGCTGCAGCTCCCATCCAGCTTACGTCATGATTACCCCACTGAATATCCACATCATGAAATCTCATAAGTTCATCCATGATAAAATCGGCTCTTGGACCTCTGTCAAAAATGTCTCCGATAATATGAAGGGAGTCAATGGTAAGATTCTGAATAAGTTCGCAGAGGGCAATAATAAAGGTATCGCCTCTGTCAATGTCAATTATTGAATTAAGGATTTCTTTGTAATAAAGCTTTTTATCAGCATCATTTTCATCCAGATGCAGAAGTTCGTCTATGGCATAACCATAATCGGCAGGCATCTTTTTACGAACCTTGGAACGGGTATATTTGTGACTTGCCACCTTACAAATACGGATTAGTCTGTTTATGGTAAGTTTCTGCCATTCCGGGGTATTTTCTCCGTTTACACTGTAGTTTTCAAGGATCCGTTGCGGATAATAAATAAGATTGGCAAGCTCGAGCTGCTCTTTTTCAGATAAAAGATTGCCAAATGTTTCCTGAATTTTATCTCTGACTATACCTGATGAACTTCTAAGCAGATGAATGAAGCTACGGTATTCCCCATGAAGATCAGAGAAAAAATATTCGGTTCCCTTCGGAAGTGAGCAGATTGCGCGAAGATTTATGATTTCAGCGCCTGCCTTTCGTTCGTTGGGAAACTCTTTGCTTAACAATTTTAGATAGTCTAAATCTCTCATACACACCTCATAATATAATGACAATCGCTTATACAATTAATATAGCACTAAATATAAGTGTATTTAAGGAAAATGTTGTCGGAAAAAGATTACATTTGCAACCCTTCATAAAGTGACAAAAAATCAGATATTATGTATAATTGTATTGGTTGAGGGTTAACAAATGAAAAAAGATTCTAAAAATAACATCAAAAAAAGAAAAATGTCTGAAATCTTTGACAGTCTCATTATGGCGGTGTATTGTCTGATCATAGTGATAATCCTTGTTTTTGCCCTTTTTAGCTATACCACGCCATATCCCAAATATGGCTTTTCTTCAAATGATTATATGGAATGGACCAAGGGATGGCAGATTGTTGAAAATGGAGTAGGCACAGATATTTCGGTTCCCTACAGAGTTAGTGATGCTACCAATAAGATTATTGAATTTCAAAATACGGTTCCGGATAATGTATTTTTATACAGAGCCATGTTCATAAAGTCTACCCATCAGAATATAACTGTTTATATTGATGATAGTGTTGTTTATTCTTACACCTACAACACTACTCAAAGTATTAATGAGGGATTTGCTCCCACTATCTGGCTTAGAGTAGCGATTCCGGGTGACTATACAGGGTCTAAAATAAGAATAGTGATTGAGACTTTACAGGATGATGGATCACCAACCCTGGGAACAGTATATCTTGGTAACAGCATTGCTATTTTTTACAGACTTATAAGACTTGACCTTCTTCCGGTAGCCATGGCAGCCATTCTTATTCTCTTTGGCTTTATTCTGATGGTAGCTGCAGTATTTGTTCGTGTAAGAAATAGGGTTCAAAAAAAGGAGAAGGGTGACAACGGTGTCCTTTATGTGGCCTTAAGTGCTTTCTTTAGCGGCCTTTGGCTGGTATCTCAGTCTTCGGCAAGGCAGCTTCTTTTTCAAAATATATTATTTATCAGAAATATGGAATTTTTCAGTATAATGATGATTCCCGTACCTGCAATTCTGTCTTTGGATGTGACTGAAGAAGGTAAGGATCACAAAAGCGCGGTACAGGCATGCCTGCTGATACTTTTAATTAATCTTTATTCTCTGATTTCTGTATTTCTTGGTATAGTACATTTTTTGGATATTTTGTGGATATTCTATTGTACTATCGGTATTGCAGGAGTATGGTCCATACTCTCCTTTGTCAGAATTTATAAAAGTGACAGAGCTTTTTTCCGTAAGAAGCAGATTACACTTACCTGTTACTTTGCTCTTCTTATAACAGGTCTACTTGAAATGTTCCTCCTTGCCACTGACTTTCAGGGATATTTTCTTCCCTTTGGAATGCTTTTATTCTTTGTGGGTATGTTAAGAGAGCAATATACGTCCCATGCCATTATTGTGGATGAAAGACTTAGGGCAGAGGCACAAAATCAAGCTAAAAGTGAATTCCTTGCCAGTATGTCTCATGAAATAAGAAGCCCGTTAAATGCCATAATGGGAATGGATGAGATGATCCTGCGAGAAAGTACTGAAGAAAATATTATAGGGTATGCCAGTGATATAGATGTTGCGGGACAGAACCTGATGAAGATCATAAATCAGATTCTTGATTTCTCCAAGCTTGAAGCCGGAAAGATTGATCTTAGTGTGGAAATTTATGAAACGGGAATAATGCTTCAGGAAGTGCTGAATATAATAAAGATTCAGGCGGAAAACAAAGGACTTCAGCTGATAGTGGATATTGATTCTGAGGTTCCTTCAAAACTTGTGGGAGATCCTGCAAGAATCAGGCAAATACTGGTAAATCTCTTAAATAATGCAGTTAAATACACTAAGCGGGGAAGTGTAATTTTTAAGGTGTATTCCAAAGTTTCTGTAAACACGGAAGATGAGGATATATATTTTATTGTAAAAGATACGGGAATGGGAATTACCGCGGATAATCTTGAAAAGATATTTGAACGTTTCCAGCGTATAAGCGAAAATGATAACGGTCGTGTGGAAGGTACGGGGCTTGGACTTGCCATAACCAAGCAGATGGTCGAGCTTATGGGAGGTCATATAAGAACCGCCAGTGTATATGGCAAAGGTTCAACCTTTGAAGTGCTTATTCCTCAGCAGAGAGCGGATTTTGAAGTGATAGGTGACTTTGAAGCTAAATATGGTGAAAACAAAGAAAAGAAAAATTATCATGAAAGCTTTAGAACCACGGATATAGAAATCCTTGCGGTAGATGATAATGAAATAAACCTTAAGCTTGTGGGATCACTGTTAAAGCAGACGGGACTTAAAATAGATTATGCTTTAAGCGGTGAAGAGTGTCTGAATAAGGTAAGGTTTAAAAAATATGATCTGATTTTACTTGATGACCTCATGCCGGGGTTAGACGGAAAAGAAACCCTCATAAAGCTTCATGAAATGGCTGATAACAGATCAGCGCTTGCTCCTGTAATATGCTTTACGGCCAATGCCATTTCCGGTGTAAGAAATGAATATATGGAATATGGTTTTGATGATTATATTGCAAAGCCTGTAAAGGGAGAAGTCCTTGAAACCACAATTGCCAGATGGCTCCCTGCAGACAGAATAGAGCTTATAAGAGTAAGTGATGAGCCTCATATAGGAGGAGCAGGCACTATAGTTTCTGATGAAAGTCTGGTGGATTATGAAACAGGACTTGGCTATTGCATGAATGATGAAGCTACTTATAACGAGGTCTTGCAGCTCTTTATTGAAAGCTCCGTTGAGAGAAAAGAGAAAATCAGACAGGATGTTAAAGAGAAAAATGTCAGGGGATATATTTCAAGAGTACATGGTCTGAAATCCACAGCCCTTACTATAGGAGCTCTGCAATTATCTGAGCTTTGTAAGCAGCTTGAGATGTGTGGAAAGAAATATCAAAACGGTGAGGACCTTGAGGAAAACGAGAAATTTGTGTTTGAAAACACGGAAAAAATGCTTAAATTGTTTGATGATACTATTCGGGAATGTCAGGAATATATAAAAAAATATATAAAATAAAGTTTGATGACATTAAAAGGGTGTTTGGTGCAATCTGTATTGCTATCAATTATTCTTTAATCTAATATTATAATTGAATTAAGGAACGCCCATTCTTGAGCCTTGATTTGTACATTTTGCTTGTACAGATCAAGGCCCTTTTTTCTTTACTGAGCCTTTCTTAAGGAGGACTTATGAGTAAGAGGGTTTTGATAGTTGACGATGATGTCATTGTACGCAGAATAGCTGCGAATACATTATCCAAAAAATATGATATTGTAAGCGCAAGTTCTGGCAACGAAGCTCTCGATTTATATGACGAGCATAAGCCGGACCTGGTTTTAATGGATATTAACATGCCTGATATGACAGGTTATGAAGTATTTAATGTTTTATTGAATAGGAATGATCCTATTCCACCAACTGTGGTATTTATGACATCCGAAGATGATGTACAAAGTGAAATAAAAGGTTTTGATATGGGAGCGGCTGATTATATCCATAAGCCCTTCCACCCGGATATATTACTTAGAAGAGTTGATGTTGTTCTTAATAATATTGAGAAATATGAATTTCTTGAAAAGGGTGCAGAAACAGACAAGCTAACGGGGATATTCAACAGAGAGACAGTTGAATTAAAGGTAAAGGATCTGCTACTGAAAAAAGAGTATGGAACATTTTTGATGATAGATATAGATAATTTCAAAACTATCAACGATAATTTTGGCCATGCCACAGGGGATCAGATAATTGCATGTATAGCAGATGCTTTAAAAAAATGTGCCAGGTCTACAGATATTGTAGGTCGGGTCGGAGGAGATGAATTTGTTATATATTACAACAGCCTGACCGATAAAGAACAGGTTGCAAAAAAGTGTGAGATCATACAGGAAAAGATAGTAACGGTATTAAATACCATATTACCTTCCACTGTTAGATATCACGTAGGAGTTTCCATAGGAGCCTGCAGATCTCCAAATGACGGTGCGGATTATGAAACTTTGTACAAGAATGCGGATAAGGCAATGTATCAGGCTAAGCGCAATGGCAAAGGCGATTATGTCTTTTACGAGGGAGAAAAAAACAGCATAGATTTAGATGAAATAGCGGCTAAATTTATTGATATTCCTATGACTATGCAGATTATAGGCGAAAGAGGTCATGAAGCAGGAGCTTACAGTGTTAATTACAATGAGTTTTGTAATATATACAGATTCCTGAAACGACACGCAGAACGTAATGATGATAAGGTTCAATTCGTTATTTTTACTTTAAAACCAAAAAAGAATGCTAAAAAGGGTAATGACAGAAAAGGCGCAGTGATAACTGAGTTCAGCAAAGCAGTTGAAAAATCCTTAAGAAGAAGTGATGTGGCTGCAAGAGTTGGTGACAGACAGGTTATGATGCTCCTTACAGGTACAGACAGCGATCATGGAATGATTGCCATTAACAGAATAGTTTCACGTTGGATTAGCGATTATTACTCCGATGAATATGATGCAGTTTATGAACTGCAGGATATTTGCGGCTAATAATATAGGGGAGAAGAGATAGACGATAGCTTTCTATTCAAAAGAATAGGGAGCTATCTTTTTTTTGCCAAAAAAATATTGTAAAATAATTTTATAAAATGAAATAATGGAGATTAAGTATGGGCGCCGTACGAGTTGCTATATGTGAAGACGAACAGATTCAAAGAGTCCTTATAAGAAAACGACTTGAAGAATATATGACCGGTCGTAATATAGATGCCGAAATCATTGAATATGACAGCGGTGAGCAATTCACCCTGGACGAAAATAAAGACAAAATAGACATAGTACTACTGGATATATACATGGAAGGTATGTCCGGGATAGAGCTTGCCAAGAAGATTCGAAATGACGGTAATAATCTTGAGATAATTTTTATTACCTCCAGTAATGAATTTGCTGCGGAGGCTTTTGAAGTAGAATCTGTGTACTATCTAAAAAAGCCTGTGGAAGAGGATAAGTTTATAAAAGCTATGGATTTGGCGATGCGCAAGTTCAGAAAGCTTTTATCCATTGAAATCTTTGTTAATCGTGAGAGCAAAAAGATTTACCTTTCAGATATATATTATGTTGAAACAATGTACAGGAAGCTGGCTATACATACAGATTTGGATGAGTACGTTACTTATATGACTTTAAGCAAGCTCATGACGGATTTCCCTAAAAATGACTATGCACAGATATCACGATTTTCTGTGGTTTCACTGGATAAGGTATTATCCTATGACGGAAGTGAGGTTCTGTTGAAAAACGGAATAAGGCTTGAAGTAAGCGATAAGTACAAAGCGGATTTTGAAGAGAAATTTCATTTTTTTAAACGCGGATAAAAATAAAACCCTTTACCTGTTGCTGACAGGTAAAGGGTTTTATTTTTCAGGACTGAGCACAAACAGTCATAGCATCTACAATCAAACCTCTTATATGCTCATATTTATTATTCCTCAAAAAGTCGTGTACGGCTCTTAACTGCATTTCGTGAGGCTGCCAGTTCATTCCCCGTATTTCACAGTCAAGCAGCCGGTCTTTTTGATAAAAGTTATGTATTCTTTTTAGCTTTTTTTCATTTTTCTGACCTCTGGCCAGCATTTCATAACAACGGACACCCTTTAGAAAATGAAGTATAGCTTCTTCTACGTCACTGGAATCGTAGTCATCATTACAGGCTATGATTGGGAAAACATTTCTGTAACTGTGAAGCTCATTTTCACATTCGTTAAAAAAGTTATAGAACCAGGAATCATCAGTTTCCCTAAGATTAATATCAAGTAAAAGCCCCGGCAGTTTACTGTCCGGAGTATACTTTTCATTCTTAAAAATCCTTATGGGTTTATCATCTTCCGTTGTGTCCAAAAAATAATAAACCTCCTTGATCATCTTACCCTCTTCGTTTGGAAACGTCTGTATATGAGGGTCCTGAAGATAATCCTTGGATTCTATCATGGCAAATTGAATTGTTGTATTTAGGACTCTTTGTCCATATCCCGATATAAGCATACTAAGATTATACAGTGCCTTTATTCCATAACCAATCTAAATAAGATTAAGTTTATATAAAAAATTTATAATTCAAAATATCGTGTAATAATTTATGTTACAATAAAAGTGGTGTTTTTTCCTGAAAATCAGATTATAAAATTACGAGGGGTTGCTATATGCCATATGTCTTTTATGACATAGATCAGTTGACTGGTCTTATGAACAGAGATGCCTTTAAAAAGAATATAGTAAAGGTAATGTCGGATTTTTCCGATAAGCGATTTGTTCTTATATCAATCGATATAGATAATTTCAAGGTCTACAATTATTTTTTCGGAGTGGAAAAAGGCGATGAACTTCTGCAGTATATGGGAAATAAAATTGCAGAACTTGGTGAAGACCTTTCTCATGCTAATTCCTGCAGAGTATCCGGGGATAAGTTTCTTATTTTCTGTGAATATGAAGAGGAAAAAATAGATAAGAAGATCAAAGGCTTTTTACGAAGCTTTAAAAATCATGTGCCTAATTACACCATAAAACCAAGCTTTGGAATCTATGTAATAACTGATATGGATACCCCTGTGGAACTTATGATAAATTATGCCGTAATGGCAGGTAAGCAGGTTAAGGGTAATTTCAAAAAATATATTGCCTATTATACATCCGGTATTGGGGGTGAGGTAGCAAGAGAGCAGGACATTATGAACAGGCTTGATACAGCTCTCAAAAAGGAGGAATTTATAATTTATTATCAGCCCAAATATGTTATCAGCACCGGAAAACCTTATTGCTCAGAGGCTTTGGTAAGGTGGAAGGATGCTGATGGTGTATTGCATATGCCTGACGAATTTATCCCGATTTATGAAAAGAACCTTGTTATAAGCAATTTGGATTTTTATGTTTTTGAGCAGGTTTGCAGGCATTTAAGGCAGCTTTTGGATGAGGGAGTGGAGCCATTCCCTGTTTCTGTTAATATATCACTTATAAATCTTTTCAATCCAAACTTTATAGAGATACTACTGGATAAAATCAACAGATATAATCTGGATATAAATTTAGTGCAGCTGGAATTTACCGAAAGTGTAATGTTTGAAAATAAAGAACTGATAAAGCTTACTATTGATAAGCTTCATGAGGTGGGCTTTACCATTCTTCTGGATGATTTTGGTAAAGGTACTGCTTCTCTTACTATGCTAAATGAATTGTCTATAGATGTATTAAAGATAGACAAAGGCCTTTTGACAAAGGATCCCTCCAGCTCAAAAAATGGTAAAATTCTCACTTCTCTTATAAACATGGCCAAGTGGATGGAACTGCCTGTAATTGTCGAAGGAGTGGAAACTAAGGCACAGGTCCGTTTTTTGCAGAATATTAATTGCGAGTATGCTCAGGGGTACTATTACAGTGTGCCGCTTCCGGAAGAGGAATACGACATGCTGCTAAAAGAGCAGAATGCCAAAAAAGGTATTGTTAATGAAAAGGGTGAAATAGATGACGGTTATTCCAGGGAAGTGCTTTTTCAGGAAATAACTTCAGGAGTTTCTTTTGAGCATTTAGCATATGTGGCATTAAGAATTGCAGAGGTTCAGACCTGGATATATGACCATAAGCATAAGGCTATTTATAATGATAATAAGGTTGGGGCATTTTGGGATTATGGAACGGTTTTGGAAAATGTTCCTTATAGCATGACGGATACAGGACTGGTGCATCCCGATGACAGAGATGCATTTATCAGAATGTTTAAATCCATTGAAAATGGTGAATTGTATGTGGAAGGATTTTTCAGACTGAAAAATAAGGATGGGGATCAGCGATATTATCTTTCCCATATAGCCTATACCAATATATTTGATGAGAAGGGAACACCTATAAAAGCGGTAGGGGTACTTCTTGGAGCCAATGTAATTGACGATGAGGATGAGCTTAATAAAAATATCGATGTGGTGCTTCTTCCGGGAACATATCTGCTCATATCATATAATTTAAAGACCGGAGAAATCATTGATATCAGAACTACTTTTCCGGAGCTTGGCAAGGAAATAAGAAACGCTGATATAAAAACAATCAGAAAAAAGGTTGCTGAATTTTTTGAATTTCCCAAAAAGGAGCATGCCATAATAAGTAAGTATGTGGATGAGCTTCTTGAAGGAGGGAAATTTAAAAACGGAGAAACTGTACAAAGAATCAATTTCATGAAAACCTGGAAGGATTCCGATAAAAAGCAGTGGCTGGTATGGGAGCTCTATGCCAAAGAAGATACCAATACAGGTGAAATGATTGGATATAATGTCATAAAGGATAATGACATCGTATACAGAGAAAAGCAAAGACTTGTTAAAATGGCGGATAGCGACCGTATGACCGGGCTTCTCAATCATGAGGCATCAGTACTTAATATCAGAAATTATTTAAATACCGAAGGACGGTTTGGAACCCATGCCCTTATTATGATAGATATTGATAATTTTAAGACTGTGAACGATACCTTTGGACATCAGGTTGGAGATGAGGTAATTATTAATATTTCCAAAAGATTAAAGCATTTGTTTAAACAGTCTGATATAATTGGCAGATACGGCGGGGATGAGTTTATTGTACTTGCCAAAGACTACAAAACCCTTGATGGTCTAAGAAATAAAGCCAAAAATATGCTGGATAAGCTGACATATGTTATTGAAATTGACGGCAGAGAACACACTGTGTATTGCAGTGTGGGAATTGCTGTTGTTAAGTGCTTTAACATAAATGATATTGAGCTTAGAAAGCGCGCAGATGAAGAATTGTATAAGGTAAAAAATTCAGGCAAGCATGGATATAGCATAAGGGAAGACTAAATTAACCGCTTGCCGGGAGGAAGTTGTTATGAGGTTTGACAAAAAGAAGCTTGATATTAAATGGGTTGGATATACAATTGCCACTTGTTCGGCTGTTATATTGTATATGGCCTTATCCCACCTGGACTGGTTCTTTTCACTATTGGGATATGTGCTGGATGCAGTGGCACCGGTGACCATAGGCATAGTTGTTGCCTATGTGCTTAATCCTGCAGTAAAGGCTTTTTATGAGAAGGTTTTTAAAAAAGTAAAGTCTGATAAGACAAGAAACAATCTGTCCATACTGGCTGCCATGTGCTGTTTGATATTTCTTCTTACCATACTTATTGTTTCTATGATTCCGCAGATTGTGAGCAGTGTAATGGGCTTTATGGATAATTTTGAATCTTATGCAGGATCACTTACTCATGCCATTGCCCAGGTTGGACATACGGTTCCGCAGATAAGCGGATATGCCAACAGCCTGTCTTTATTTAGTGAAAATTTACTGGGAAGAATTACAGATTTTATTTCATCTAATTCTTCAACTATTATCAATACCTCTTATTCTATAGGCAGAAGCTTTTTTGATGGTTTTATAGGCTTTATAATAGCCATTTATCTGCTGGCAGATAAATTCAGGATCAAAAAAGGTCTCACAAAGCTTTTGCATTTGATATTTTCTGATAAGCAATATCATGATTACAGCTCATTCTGGAAAAGATGTAATGACATTCTTGTTAAATACATAGTATTTGATCTGGTGGATGGTCTTATAGTAGGTGTTACCAATGCTATTTTTATGCTTATAGCAGGAGTTCCTTATGTGGTATTGATTTCGGTAATAGTAGGCGTGTTTAATCTGCTCCCTACCTTTGGACCTATTGTGGGAGGCTTCATAGGAGCATTTCTCCTTATCCTGGTTAATCCATGGTATGCTCTATACTTTTTGATTTTCACAGTTGTTTTACAGATTATTGATGCTTATATTGTTAAGCCTAAGCTTTTTGGCGGCAGTCTTGGTCTTCCGGGTGTTCTGGTTCTTATAACCGTTATCGTGGGAGGAAAGATTTTTGGTGTTGCAGGTATTCTTTTGTCTATTCCTTTTGCAGCAATATTTGTAATTGTATATGATGAGTATTTCATAGTAAAATTGCAGGAACGCAAGGAAAAGGCAGAAAAAGCTAAAAAAGAGACTGTTAAGGCAGTTGAAGATGCTGCTTTTGCAGAAAAAATAGAAGATCAGTCTGGAGAATCATAAGTGAAAAGAAATTATAAATTTATAATAAGCTATGACGGTACAAGATTTTTTGGTTGGGAAAGACAGCCCGGAAATGATATGACTATTCAGGGAAAGCTTGAGAATGTTCTTACCAGAATGCTTGAGCTGCCTGAGGGAAAGCTTGTACAGGTAATAGGCGCCGGAAGAACCGACGCAGGAGTATCCGCCAGGGCTATGACTGCCAATGCGGTACTTGATACTGATATGACTGAGGAAGAGATTCAAAGCTATATGAATGAATACCTTCCTGATGATATAAGTGTAAATGAAGTCAGAATCTGTTCGGATAGATTCCATAGCAGATACAATGCCATTGGTAAGACATATCGTTATACCTGTTGGTTTGGGACTTCCAAACCGGTTTTTGACAGAAAATATGTTACAGTACTGGAAAAAAAGCCTGATATAGAGCTTATGCAAAGGGCTTGTGAAATTCTTATGGGAACCCATGATTTTAAGAGCTTTTGCGGCAATTCCAAGATGAAGAAGTCAACGGTCAGATGCGTTGACAATATAAAAATAGAGGAAAGCGGGAATTATATAAGGTTTTATTTTCATGGAAACGGCTTTTTGCAGAATATGGTCAGAATCCTGACAGGAACCCTTCTGGAGGTTGGGTACGGAAACATTTCTGTGGAAGAAGTTCAGAATATTCTCGATGCCAAAAACAGACAAACAGCAGGTCCTACAGCCCCCGCCGGAGGTCTTTGTTTAATGAAGGTTGATTACTAAAAAAGAAAGTACTTACAAAGTAAAAATTTTATAAAAACATTCGACTGTTATTTAATTTTATGGTAATAGTTTCCTGCCTTTTTTGGTTATATAATATTTGTATAAGATATATTTTTAACACAAAATTCTTTTATCCAAAGTATTAATATGAAATGAAAATTTTAGAACCTGCAAAAATACAAATACTTGAAAAGCCTTATTTTTCAAGTATTTCGGATAAAGAAACTTATACATTGTATTACAAGGAGGTACGGGGTATGAAAATAGGATTTAGTAAGTTGGCTGTGACGGTTTTGGCAGGCGGTCTGATGATGATGACCTTTATTCTGACACCTGTGTCAGCAGTGGCAGTTTCCTCTCTTTCCAGTGATGCGATTACCGTTACAAATAAATATACAATCGAAGATGAGTCAGGTACAAATACCAGATATGTCCTTGTTGCTACAAATGCTACAGCCTTTGATATAAGTGTAGAAGCAGATTTCTATGCTATTGGCAAGGATAATTCATTTTTATATCATGTAAGTGATTTTACGGATGCTGTAAGTGCAGGTCAGGAATTTATGATCTACGGACAGTTTCCAAATGATATTGCAGAGCAGACAGATCACGTAGAATATTCTCTTTCTATTACGGCTGTTGATAATTGCGCTTATGATGAAGTTGATGTTACTGCAGTATCTATGAATGGCAACACACTTAAGGTAGAAGGAACAAATTATTCGGATGAAGATGTTCAGGGTGTAAATATCCGTACTGTATTTTTAAAGGATGGATCAGCAGTAGGATTTAATACCGTAAACATTGCAGATAGCGGATACACTCTTGGAAGCGGCAATACCAATTCTCAGGAAATAGGTCAGCTTGTTTCGGATTATGACAGTTATATTCTTACATATACTACGTGCGTGCCTTGATTTGAATTTTTTGAAAAATGTTAAGACATGATTTACCAGGCATGCGAGGGTTTACTTCTTTGCTGAACATGTTCCGGTAAATGGGCCGGTTCATTTTTCATAAAATAGATGAAAGAAGCAGTGCGCCTAACCACCTCCCCCGGTTAGGCGCACTGCTTCTTTTTGTGCAGGAAAAAATTATAAATATAGCATTGAAAGATTGAAGAAAGATTGAATTTATATTTTTTTATGTATCTTTTTAAGTTGAGTTAAGGATGAAGGCGTATTTTATTACTTGTGAACAAGCTATTGAGGCTTTTTAAGTATAAAAAGATTTGAAAGGCTGAAATATAAATAAAAAAGGAGATTATGTAAATGAAAGCAAATCACATAAGTAAAGTCCTTACAGGTACTCTTGGAATGGCAGTTGCAGCAGCAACAATGTCATCTAATATTACAACAGCTACAGTATTTGCGGCAGATACAAGTAACCAGCAGACAGGAAAACCTTCAGGCGAAGCACCGAGCGGAGAAGCTCCATCTGGAGAAATGCCATCGGGCGAAGCTCCATCAGGAGATATGCCATCGGGCGAAGCACCATCAGGTGGTGCACCATCAGGAGGAGCTCCGGGAGAAGGCGGAGAAGGCGGAGGAATGCCTGGTGGTTCATCCTCTGCAGTAACCGAATGGGACAGCGTGGTTTCCTATACTGAGGATACAACAACAGACGGCGAAAGCTATGATTCAACAGGAACAGATGAAAATGCAGTTAATATTTCAAATGCAGCTACAGTAGTCCTTAATGATGCAACAGTTACAAGAAACAGCGAAGACAGTACCGGAGGAGATAACTCAAGCTTTTACGGTGTCGGAGCCGCAATCCTTACAACAGACGGAACAACTTATGTAAATGGTGGAACCATAACAACAGACTCGGCAGGTGGCGCAGGTGCTTTTTCATATGGCGACGGCGTTACTTATATTGGTGGAACAACAATTTCAACTACGCAGAATACATCAGGCGGTATTCATGTGGCAGGCGGCGGAACCCTTTATGCCTGGGATCTTGATGTAGAAACAAACGGTGAATCTGCAGCTGCAATCCGTTCCGACAGAGGCGGTGGTACAATGGTTGTAGATGGCGGAACTTATACATCTAACGGAACCGGATCACCTGCAGTTTATGTTACTGCTGATATTTCAATAAATGATGCCAGCTTAGAGGCAACAGGTTCAGAGGGTATATGTATAGAAGGCCTTAATACACTTAGACTTTTTGATACGGACCTTGTAAGTAATATGCCCGATCAGGATCAGAATGACTGTACTTGGTCTGTTATTTTGTACCAGAGTATGTCAGGAGATTCAGAGGTTGGTAATTCAAGCTTTTATATGGTAGACGGAAGTCTTACGTCCAAAAACGGAGGACTTTTTTATACAACCAATACTGAGTGTTCTATTTTGCTAAACAGTGTAGACATAACAGCAGCTGATGACAGTGAATTTTTCTTAAAGGTTACCGGTAATGAAAATCAGCGTGGCTGGGGTACATCAGGAGCAAACGGATCACAGTGTAACTTTACTGCCATTGATCAGGTAATGTCAGGGGATGTTATCTGGGACAGTATTTCAACACTTGATTTTTATATGACAGACGGAAGCACTCTTACAGGCGCAATCATTGATGATGAATCCTGCGCGGGAGAAGGCTCAGACGGATATGCAAATGTTTATATAGATGAAACTTCAATCTGGACAGTTACAGGAGATTCAACAATTACCAATCTTTATAATGCCGGAACAATAGTTGATGAGTCCGGTAACACAGTAACAATCGAGGGTTCTGACGGTACAACTTATGTAGAGGGCACAAGTGAATACACAATTACAGTTGATTCTTACAGTGAGGAAGCAGACTTATCAGGCGCGCTTGAAACAGTTGCCTGGGAAGATTATGAAGTAGAGGTTCCTGAAGAACTTACAGTTGTTACAGGTTCTTCATCTCTTGAAGAAAATGCCTCAGAGGCAGTTTCTACAGAAGCTCAGACAGAAACAGTAGTGGCTGAAACAGAAACAGCAGATACAGCAGAAACTACAGAGGAATCTTCAAGTACAGGCCTCGTGGCTGCGTTTGTTGCTGTTCTTGCAGTGATTGCAGGATCCTTGTTCTTCGTATTTCGCAAAAAGCAGTAATTTGAAGTAAAATGATATTACATAGCTGCCTGATTTAAATGATGAAAAAATAATACCTATACCGGGTTGAAAAAATGGTCCGGTATAGGTATTTTTAATTAATGAATGTATTCTTGTACGTTAATTACAGAAATCCGCATTTACTGCGGGTTTCGTAAGAAAGTGATTCAAGAGGCAAATAGGCCCTGCGACGTTAGTCGCCTTCAAATGGCCTATTTGCATGACTTTTGGAGCAAAACGACAAAAAGTCATAGATTAAAAGAACAGTAAACTTGTTTATTTATTTTGGAGAATTGTATGGCATTATATGCAATAGGCGATCTGCATCTGGCTTTTCAGTGTGATAAGACCATGGATATATATGGCGGTGTGTGGGAAAAGCACGAAAAGAAAATAGAGAAATACTGGAATAAGGTGGTAAAGCCTGAGGATACAGTGGTGGTTGTGGGAGATCATTCCTGGGGAAGAAAGCTTAGGGATTGCAGAGAAGATCTGGAATTTATCTGTGACCTTCCCGGTAAAAAAGTAATGATCCGCGGTAATCATGATATGTTCTGGGATGCCAAGAAAACTGACAGACTAAATGATGAGTACAGGGACAGACTCTTTTTTTTGCAAAATAATTATTATCCTTACGGCGACTATGCCATAGTGGGTACCAAGGGATATGTATATGAAGGAAAAGATACCCGTGAACACTGTGAGATGATCATCGAAAGGGAATGTAAGCGGCTTAGAGCATCCTTTGATGCCGCAGTGGCAGACGGATATGAGAAATTTATCATGTTTCTTCATTATCCCCCAACGGAAATTGGCAAAAAGGAAAGCAGATTTACCATGATTGCCAAGGCCTACGGAGTAGAACAGATTGTCTATGCCCACTGCCATGGCAAAGATCGTTTTCATGACAGCCTTTTGGGAAAAGTGGATGGAATAAAATACAGTCTTGTTTCGGGAGATTTTCTGGTATTTAAGCCTGCACTTATATTGGATAAATGAACAACAATAAGGCGATTTGGCGCTATATAATAAGCATTTTTACCAAGATATATTTTAAACCTTAATTGTTTTTTTATTCTGACAGATATGATATACTTAATTCTGTTAGATTATGGGAGAACTATGCAATGCAGGCAGAAAACGGGGCTCAAAACAATGACAGGCAACCCTCTGAAAGGGTGGCAAGATTAAGAAAAATGATAATTGGAACCATTTCCGGTGCAATTATTATTCCTTTATGCGTAAGTGTAGCTCTGGCAGTAACCTGCGACAGGCTAAGCGCCAGCTTAAAAAATGCGAAAGCAGATTTGGAATGGTATCATGAACATTATCAGGAACGGACTTTGGTTGTGGATCAGGAATCTACTATGATACTTGACGGGTCTTTAAATGCTCAGGAAGAAGAGCAGACTGAAAATGATGAGCAAAGTCCTGTTACAGAAGATACGGATGATGATGACAGCGATGCCATTGATGATATCAGAAGAGTTTATCTTACCTTTGACGACGGACCCAGTATATACACGGGAGAAATTCTGGATATACTCAAAGAGTATAATGTCAAAGCTACTTTTTTTGTAGTTGGCAGGGAACAGGATAAATATCTTGAGATGTATGAAAGAATTACTGATGAAGGTCATTCCATAGGTATGCATTCTTACAGTCATAAATATGGGGAAATATACAGTTCGCTTGATAATTTCCAGACCGATCTTCATAAGCTTCAGACTTTTATATATGAAAATACCGGTGTATGGACCAACTTGTACAGGTTTCCCGGTGGAAGCTCCAATAAAGTGAGCGATGTGGATATGGCAGTACTTATAGATTATCTTAATAAATCCAACATTACTTATTTTGACTGGAATGTTTCCTGTGGTGACGCGGATTCAGGAAAAACAAAAGATGAAATAGTAAATAATGTAATGAGCAGCGTCGATAAATATTCCAATGTTGTTATTCTGATGCATGATGCCGCGGATAAGCATACTACGGTAGAGGCTCTTCCGGAGATAATAGAACAGATACAGCAGATGGATGCTACAGTGATAGTCCCGATAACGGAAGATACGTTACCGGTTCAACATATCAAAAACAAATGAGAAAAGTGAAATGGAGGATCACGAGATGGGATTTTTTTCAGAGCTGAAAAGCGATCTGTCTCAGGCAGTTAATACTTTAATGCCAGAGGATACTAATGAAGATGCCAAAGCCCTGGATGCTGAGAATTCTGCTAATAAGTCATCCGCTTCTTCAAAAAAGAAAGAGGATTTAGGTAGTATGCTTAATCGTCTGGATGATTTAAAACTTGAAGAGACGGTTGTTAATACAGCATCTGAAGAGATTGCGGCACCGGTTGAGGAAGAAGAGGCGGAAGCTGTTGTTATACAGCCGGAGGTTGCAAAGCCTGAAGAAGAGGTTGTTGAAGAAAAACAACCTGAACCTGTTGACTATATTACGGCAAATCTTGACGCAGGGGTACAGGAAGAAGTTCAAAAGGTTGATGAGGTAAAGGAAACTCTCAGTGCTATCGAAGCTATCGGCAAGGAACATATTGAGGATACGATTGCACAGGAGACTAATATAGAAACAGAAAGTAAGAATGACGGGGGATTTGAAACAATGGAATTTGAACAGATGTCAGCTACAGATGAAACTGCGGTTATTACAGAGAATATGGTGATTTCCGGTGATATCCAGACAACCGGTTCTCTTGACCTTGTAGGAAAGGTGACAGGTAATGTAACAGCTCTTGGAAAGCTTAATATCACAGGAGAAATTGATGGTGATTCCAAGGCTGCAGAGATTTATGCAGAGAATGCAAGAATCACAGGTGAGGTTCGCAGTAACGGATCTGCTAAGGTTGGACAGAGTACAGTAATTGTAGGCAATATATATGCTACAAGTGCAGTTATCGCAGGTGCTGTTAAGGGTGACATTGATGTTCACGGACCTGTTATCCTTGATACCACAGCTATTGTTATGGGTAATATCAGGTCTCAGTCAGTTCAGATCAACAATGGTGCTGTTATCGAAGGTATGTGCTCACAGTCATATGCTGAAGTTAATCCTGCTGAATTCTTTGAAGGACTTAAGAGTAGTAAAAATAGATGATGAAAAACCGGCTTATATTTGCGGTTAATACATCAGTATAAAATGGAGATATATATGAGAATATTATTAAAGCTAAGCGGAGAAGCTCTTGCAGGCAGTAAAAAGACAGGCTTCGATGAGGAAACTGTCAGAAAGGTGGCATTGCAGGTAAAACAGCTTGTTGATGCCGGAACTGAGGTTGGTATTGTTATTGGAGGCGGCAATTTCTGGAGAGGCCGTACCAGTGAAAATATTGACAGGGTTAAGGCTGATCAGATTGGTATGCTTGCTACTATCATGAACTGTATTTATGTCTCAGAGATATTTAGAAGCGAGGGCATACTTACAAATATTCTGACACCTTTTGAGTGCGGATCATTTACAAAGCTTTTCTCCAAGGACAGGGCTAATAAGTATTTCTCTAAGGGTATGGTAGTATTCTTTGCGGGTGGTACAGGACATCCATATTTTTCAACCGATACAGGAGTTGTTCTCAGAGCAGTTGAAGTTGAAGCAGATGTTCTGCTTCTTGCAAAAGCGGTTGATGGTGTTTATGACAGTGATCCTGCCAAGAATCCGAATGCTAAACGCTATGATAAGCTTACAATAGATGAAGTTGTAGCCAATAATCTTCAGGTAGTTGATATGACTGCATCTATTCTTGCAAGAGATAATAAGATGCCAATGAGAGTTTTTGCATTACAGGAAGAAAACAGTATTGTAAAGGCAGCAAGTGGCGATTTTAATGGCACAACAGTTACTTGTGACTAAGTAACGGAAAGGAATACCATGAACGAAAGAATAAAAGCTTATAATGAAAAAATGGAAAAGGCATATAATTTTCTTGTCGAAGATTTACAGGCTATAAGAGCAGGCCGTGCCAATCCACATGTTCTTGATAAAATAAAGGTTGATTACTACGGAACACCTACACCAATCCAGCAGGTTGGTAATGTTTCTGTTCCTGAGGCCCGCATGATTCAGATTGCACCTTGGGATAAGGCTCTTATCAAGGATATTGAAAAGGCTCTTATGATGTCTGATCTTGGAATTACACCAAGTAATGACGGCGCTGTTATCAGACTTATTTTCCCTGAGCTTACAGAGGAAAGAAGAAAACAGCTTGCTAAGGATATTAAGAAAAAAGGTGAGGATGCCAAGGTTGCTGTTCGTAATATCAGACGTGATGGTAATGAGGCATTTAAGAAGCTTAAGGGAACAGAGGTTTCCGAGGATGAAATTTCAGATCTTGAGGATGAGCTTCAGAAGCTTACAGATAAGTTCATTAAGAACATTGATTCTGTAGTAGAAGAAAAGAACAAAGAAATCATGAAGGTTTGATTTCGATATAACATGAAGGTTTATGGGGCTGGAGCGAAGAGCTTCAGCCTCTATGTTTAGGTGACATATATGACAGATGAAAAGAAAATTCCACAGCATGTGGCTATAATACTTGATGGTAACGGAAGATGGGCCAAGGCAAAGGGTATGCCTCGTAATTACGGACATATGCAGGGCGCTAAGGCAGTAGAAGATATACTTGAGGTAGCTCGTGATATGGGCATTAAGTACCTTACGGTATATGCTTTTTCAACTGAAAACTGGAACAGACCTGAGACTGAGGTTTCCGCACTTATGACAATTCTTCGTCAGTATCTTAAGACAAGTATCAAGAAGTCTATGAAGAACAACGTAAGATGTCGTGTAATAGGTGAGAGAAGCAGACTCTCAGATGATATAAAAAATGCAATTGAAGAGCTTGAGACCACAACAGCAGGTAATACCGGTCTTCAGTTTACTATTGCTATAAATTACGGAAGCAGGGATGAAATAACAAGAGCTGTAAGAAAGCTTGCGGAAAAGTGCGCAAAGGGCGAGCTTAAGGCAGAGGATATTACTGAAGAGATGATCAGTAAAAATCTGGACACCCGGGAGCTGCCTGATCCTGATCTTATGATAAGGACTTGTGGAGAGCAGCGCATATCCAATTATCTCTTGTGGCAGTGTGCCTACACCGAGTTTTATTATGCTCAGGTAGCATGGCCTGATTTTGATAAAGAGCAGCTGCAAATGGCAGTCGATTCTTATGGTAAAAGAGACAGAAAGTACGGTGGTCTCTTGCAGGACAAGGAAGATAAATAAAATAGCATAAAAGGGAGAACCTTATTGTGAAAACCAGAGTAATTAGCGGTGTGATAATAGCTATATCACTTCTAGTAGTATTACTGGCAGGTGGTTATATTATGGCAGGGGTTTTGTTTGTGCTTTCGTGCATAGCTTATAATGAGCTTTCAAAGGCATGCGGAGTACATACAAAGGATAAAAAAATAAATATACTGGAGATGATGGGGTATCTGGGAATAGCTCTGCACTATATTCTTATGGTGATTTACGGAGATTCCAAATACTTTATTATTTCTGTAATGTTTACTTTTCTTGCCGTAATGTCGGCTTATGTGTTTTCTTTTCCTAAATATAAAGCAAGTCAGGCTATTTCAGCGGTATTTTGTTTTGTATATGCACCTGTAATGCTTTCATTTATTTATATGCTTCGCATTGCAGATGGATATGGACCGTATATTTGCTGGATTCCTTTTGTTGCATGGATATGTGATACCTTTGCATATCTTGCCGGAAGAGCTTTTGGTAAACATAAGCTTGCTCCGGTTTTATCACCAAAAAAGACTATTGAAGGCTCAATTGGAGGCATGGTTGCCAGTGTTATCACCGGAGCTGTATTTGGATACATTTTATCCACATTTAAGGTGCATAATAACACTATAATTCCGGCTTTCATGTTGATAACCTTTGCAGCTTCCATAGTTGCTCAGATAGGCGATCTTGCAGCTTCGGGCATAAAAAGGGATCATGATATTAAGGATTATGGAAATATAATTCCGGGACATGGCGGAATTATGGATAGATTTGACAGTGTGATTTTTGTGGCACCTATGATATATGCCCTTGCCGCACTACTGTTAAAGTAATATTTGGAGGAATTGATTAAATGGGTAGAAAGCTGATACTTTTAGGCTCAACAGGATCTATAGGTACTCAGACGCTGGACGTTGTAAGAGCTAATAGAGAAGACCTTGAAATAATAGGCCTTGCTGCAAATACAAATGTAGATATGGTTGAAAAACAGGTAAGAGAATTCAGACCAAAGTATGTTACCATGTTTGATCCCAAGGCTGCACAGGATTTGAAGGTTAAGCTTGCTGACATGCCTGTGGAGATTATGGAAGGCATGGATGGACTTATAGAAATGGTTCAGGTGCCTGAAGCAGATACAGTACTTACTGCAGTGGTAGGAATGATTGGTATCAGACCTACTATAGCAGCCATCAGAAGTGGAAAGGATATAGCACTTGCCAATAAGGAGACTCTTGTAACTGCAGGACATATAATAATGCCTCTTGCAAAGGAAATGAATGTGGCTATTCTTCCTGTAGATTCAGAACATAGTGCTATTTTTCAGTCCTTAAACGGAGAACCGAAAAAGAAACTTGAAAAGATTCTTCTTACAGCATCAGGTGGCCCATTCAGAGGCAAGAAGAGATCTGAGCTTGAGAATATGAGAGCAAGTGATGCTCTAAAGCATCCTAACTGGAGCATGGGACCTAAGGTTACTATAGATTCAGCTTCCCTTGTAAATAAGGGACTTGAAGTTATGGAAGCCAAGTGGCTTTTTGATGTATCACTTGATCAGATTCAGGTTGTTGTTCAGCCTCAGAGTATTATCCATTCCATGGTACAGTATGTGGATGGCTCTGTAATGGCACAGCTTGGAGTTCCGGATATGAAGCTTCCTATTCAGTATGCTCTTTTTTATCCTGACAGAGTATTTATGGACGAAAAGAGACTGGACTTTTATGAGCTTGGCTGCATTACTTTTGAAAAGCCTGATACAGATACCTTTGTAGGACTTAAGCTTGCCTATGATGCAGCAAGAGTCGGCGGAAGTCTTCCTACAGTATTTAATGCCGCCAATGAAATGGCTGTTAAGATGTTCCTTCAGGAAAAAATCAGATTCCTTGAAATATACGATATGATAAGCGAAGCCATGGATCATCATAAGGTGATTCAGAATCCTTCGGTTGAGGAAATACTTGAAGCTGAAGCTGAGGCTTATGAATATCTTGGCTCTAAGGAATGGTAAAGAAATGTTTTTGGTTTGGACTTGTGGATAAACCGCAGGAGGATTTTTATTTAAATGATTGTTAGTATACTTATCTTTTTAGTGATTTTTGGTATCCTGGTTATCTCCCATGAGGGAGGACATTTTCTTATTGCCAAGGCTAATGGCATAAGAGTTGCGGAATTTACCGTAGGAATGGGACCGGCCCTTTTTAAAACAAAAAAGGGAGATACGGAGTACAGTGTAAGATTACTTCCTTTTGGCGGTGCCTGCATATTTGATGGAATGGACGGCCTTGAAGAAGCCAAGGAAGAGGAAACTGAAGAATATGATGAGCATGCCTACAAAAATGCCAAGGTGTGGTCAAGAATTGCCACTGTTTTTGCGGGACCTCTTTTCAATTTCATATTGGCATATCTTCTTGCTGTGATAGTAACAGCCTTTTCAAGCTGGACATTTCCTGTTATTTCCGGTATGACAGAGGACTCTGCGGCAGCGGAAGCTGGACTTATGACCGGAGATACCATTGTAAGTATAAACGGCGAAAAGATTTATATGGGTCAGGAAGTTACCCTTATATCCCAGCTTAATGCAGGGGAAGCATTGGAAATTGTCTATGAACGTGATGGGCAGCAGTACACTACAATTGTAACTCCCAAATATGATGAAGAAGCTCAAAGATATTACATGGGCCTTTATGTGGGAGAATACGGTGATATAAAAGGAATAGACATTATCCCTTATTCCTGGCATACAGTAACCTATTACTTTAAGATGACCTGGAAAAGTCTTGCAATGCTTGTTACAGGCCACTTTACCATTAATGATCTATCAGGCCCTGTTGGTATAGTAAAGGTGGTGGATGACACCTATGAGGCTGTAAAGCCGTACGGACTTCCGTCTTTGGTTCTTACAATGCTGGATCTGGCAATTCTATTGTCAGTTAACCTTGGTGTTATGAATCTTTTACCTTTGCCTGCTCTCGATGGTGGAAAGCTTATATTCCTTTTCATTGAGGTTCTTAGAGGAAAGCCTGTACCACCGGAAAAAGAAGGCTATGTTCATCTGGCAGGTATGATAGCACTGATGATACTTATGGTTGTAGTTCTGTTTAATGATATTGGAAGATTTTTACATTGAAATTAGGAGATAATAATGGCTATTAGAGATAATACAAAGGTAATACATATTGGAAATAAAGTAATCGGCGGTGGTAACCCTATCATGATCCAGTCCATGACCAATACAAGGACTGAGGATGTTAAGGCTACGGTAGATCAGATTCTTAAGCTTGAAGCAGCAGGCTGTGACATCATAAGATGCACTGTCCCTACACAGGAGGCTGCAGAGGCTGTTAAGGAGATCAAAAAGCAGATTCATATTCCACTGGTAGCTGATATACATTTCGACTATAAGATGGCCATAGCTGCCATGGAAAACGGTGCGGATAAGATCCGTATAAATCCCGGAAATATAGGCAGCAAAGAAAAAATTGCCGCTGTTGTTAACTGTGCCAGGGAGAGAAATATACCTATCAGAGTAGGTGTAAATAGTGGCTCTTTGGAAAAGGAACTTGTGGAAAAATATGGCGGTGTTACAGCAGAAGGTCTTTGTGAGAGCGCTCTGGATAAGGTTCATATCATTGAGGATATGGGTTATGACAATCTTGTCATCAGTATCAAATCTTCCAATGTAATGTTATGTGTAAAGGCTCATGAGGTTCTTGCAAAACAGACCAATTATCCTCTTCATGTAGGTATTACAGAAGCAGGAACACTCTACGGTGGAAATATAAAGTCTTCCGTAGGACTTGGAATTATCTTAAATGAAGGCATAGGCGATACCATAAGAGTTTCTCTTTCAGGAGATCCTTGTGAAGAAATCAAAACTGCCAAAACAATACTTAGAACTCTTGGACTTAGAAAGGGCGGCATAGAGGTTGTTTCCTGCCCGACCTGCGGAAGAACCAAGATTGATCTCATCGGACTTGCAAACCGCGTTGAAACCATGGTGCAGCAATATGAGAATCTCGATATTAAGGTAGCTGTTATGGGCTGTGCCGTAAACGGACCCGGGGAAGCCAAGGAAGCTGATCTTGGTATAGCGGGTGGTGTTGGCGAAGGCCTTCTTATAAAACACGGCGAAGTTGTTCGCAAGGTTAAAGAAGAGGAATTCGTAGATACACTTAAGTACGAGCTGGACCATTGGAATGATTGATTAAAGAGGGAAGTATGGCTAAAGCTTTTTTTGATGTGTTCCCTACACTCAAATTAGAGGGGAATTTAAAGGATATAATGCAGGAAACCAATATTGACAAGGTTTCCACCACAAGAAAGCAGGATTATATCCGTATTTATTTATCAAGCAATGTTCTTATTGATAAGTCCTATATAAATAAGACTGAAAAAGAGATAAAAAAGCAGTTCTTTGTTAATGAAGATCTGACTATAAAAATATATGAAAAGTTTAACCTGTCAGCGCAATATAATCCAAAGACGCTGATGGAAATCTATAAGGAGAGTCTCTTTGAGGAAATCAAGGAGTATGACCCAATAGAGTATGTAATTCTTAACAATGCTGATTTTGAGTATCCTTCGGAAAAAGAAATGATAGTCATTATGGAGGATACTGTTGTAGCCAATCAGAAATCCCAGGATATTATGAGGATTCTTGATAAGGTTATGAATGAGCGCTGTGGCTTAAATGTTAATCTTTCTGCGCAGTTTAAAGAGGTTGAAAAGAAAAAAGACACTCCTGATTACACTGCTGAATCAGCCAGAATTGCTGCCAGGATCGAAGCTGCCGAGCAAAAATCCGAGGAAAGAAAAAAGCAGGCTCTTGAGAAAAAAGAGGCAAAAGAAGGAACTGCAAAAGCTGCAGAAAATAAAGCTTTGGCACCTTCATCTGATTCAAATGGTGGAAAACAGGGCTCCTCTTCAGGCTTTGGTGGTGGAAAAACCTTTGATAAGAGCAAATGGAAACCTCGCAGCGGTTTTGGGGGAGGCTTCAAAAAGTCCGATAATCCCGATGTCGTTTTTGGCAGAGATTTCGATGATGAAACAATCAAGATGTCTGAGATAATAGGTGAAATGGGTGAAGTAACAGTTCACGGCCAGGTTATAGCCTATGATAAGAGAGATATCAGAAATGAAAAGACCATTCTTATTTTTGATGTGACTGATTTTACAGACACCATTACGGTTAAAATGTTCACCCATACAGAAGATGTGCCCGAACTTGAAAAAAATATCAAGAAAGGTGCATTTATTAAGCTTAAGGGAATAACCATGATTGATAAATTCGATCATGAGCTTACCATAGGCTCTGTAGTGGGAGTTAAGAAAATTCCTGATTTTACGGTAAAGAGATCAGATAATGCTCCTGTAAAAAGAGTAGAGCTGCACTGCCATACCAAAATGAGTGATATGGATGGTGTAAGTGAAGTTAAGGATATTGTTAAACAGGCTTATAAGTGGGGAATGCCCGGAATTGCCATAACAGACCATGGCGTTGTTCAGGCTCTTACAGAAGCCAATCATGTATGGGATGATCTGTGGAGTGCCGAGAAGAAGGCACGTAAGGAAGCCGGTGAAGAAAATCCCGACAGACAGGATTTCTTTAAGCTGATACTGGGTGTAGAAGCATATCTTGTAGATGACCTTAAGGAAATTGTTGTTAATGACAAGAAACAATCTGTAGATGACAGTACCTACGTCGTATTTGATATTGAGACAACAGGTTTTTCGCCTCTTAGAAACAGAATAATAGAAATTGGTGCCGTTAAAGTAAAAAGCGGACAGATCATAGACAGATTTTCCGAATTTGTAAATCCTAAGGTTCCAATTCCTTTTAAAATCACCAAGCTTACAAGTATTACGGATGAAATGGTTATGAATGCACCTTCCATCGATGTGATACTTCCAAGGTTTGTGGAATTTTGTAAGGACTGCGTTATTGTAGGACATAATGTTGCCTTTGATATCAGCTTTATAAATCAGAACTGCAGAAATCTTGGAATTCCTGCAGATTACACAACCGTAGATACCCTGGGTCTTTCAAGAACATTTTTTCCGTTACAGGCAAAGCATACTCTTGATGCCGTAGCCAAGACTTTAAATGTAGTTCTTGAACACCATCACAGAGCTGTAGATGATGCTGAGTGTACAGCTCTTATTTTCCTTAAGTTCTTACCTATGCTCAAGGAAAAAAACTGTGTGACTTTAACAGACGTTAATGCCCTTGGTGTATCCACACCTCAGACTGTAAGGCATCTTCGTCCTCATCACTGTATTTTGCTTGCCAAGAATACACTTGGAAGAGTTAATCTGTATACTCTTGTAAGTAATTCGCATGTAAAGTATTTTCACAGGTTTCCTCTTATCCCAAAGAGCGAGCTTATGAAATATCGTGAAGGTATTATTGTGGGAAGTGCCTGCTGTGCAGGAGAACTCTACGGAGCAGTGGTAGAGGGAAGACCGGATGAAGAGATTGCAAAGCTGGTGAATTTCTATGATTATCTGGAAATTCAGCCTATAGGCAATAACCATTTCATGGTGGATTCAGACAGATATGATGACATACATTCTGATGATGATATAAGAGAAATTAATAAAAAAATAGTAAAGCTTGGAGAACAGTTTAATAAGCCTGTAGTTGCAACCTGTGACTCTCACTTTTTAAATCCAAGCGATGAGATATATCGTACCATTATTCAGGCGGGACGAGGCTTTGATGATGAATCTCCTGCGCCTTTGTATCTTAGAACTACAGAGGAGATGCTGGGAGAGTTCGATTATCTTGGAAGTGATAAGGCAGAAGAGGTGGTAATCACCAATACCAGAAAGATTCTGGATATGTGTGAGAGCATATCTCCGGTAAGACCTGATAAATGTCCTCCTGTTATTGAAAACAGTGATGAGATTCTTACAAAGATTTGTTATGACAAGGCTCATGAAATCTACGGTGAAGAGCTTCCGCCTATAGTTCAGGAACGACTGGAAAGAGAACTTAATTCCATTATCAAAAACGGATTTGCGGTTATGTACATTATTGCCCAGAAGCTGGTTTGGAAATCCAATGAGGACGGATATCTGGTTGGTTCCCGTGGATCTGTAGGTTCTTCTTTCGTGGCATTTACTTCAGGTATTACGGAAGTTAATTCCCTGAGCCCTCACTATGTATGTCCGAAATGTAAGTATAGTGATTTTGATTCGGAAGAAGTCAAAGCCTATGGCGGAAATTCAGGATGTGATATGCCTGATAAGAGATGTCCGAAATGCGGAGCTATGATGATAAAGGATGGGTTTGATATTCCTTTCGAAACCTTCCTGGGATTTAAGGGAGATAAAGAGCCTGATATTGACCTTAACTTCTCCGGTGAGTACCAGTCTAAAGCACATAACTATACTAAAGTTATTTTTGGTGATGAACAGACCTTCCGTGCAGGAACTATAGCAGGTCTTGCAGACAAAACAGCTTATGGTTATGTCAAAAAGTACTATGATGGAATCGGACTTAGTAAACGAAAGTGTGAAATAAACAGAGTATTACAGGGACTTGTAGGAGTAAGAAGAGGTACAGGTCAGCATCCCGGAGGAATTATAGTATTACCTGTGGGTGAGGACATTAACTCTTTTACCCCTGTACAGCATCCTGCCAATGATATGACAACGGCTACCATAACGACTCATTACGATTATCACTCAATCGACCACAACCTGTTGAAACTCGATATTCTGGGCCATGATGATCCTACCATGATTCGTTTTCTTCAGGATTGTACAGGTCTTGACCCTAAGACAGTTCCTTTGGATGATAAAAACGTTATGAGCCTGTTTATGAATACAGATGCTCTTAATATAACTCCTGAGCAAATTGGTGGTACAAAGCTGGGATGCCTTGGACTTCCGGAGTTTGGTACCGATTTTGCCATGCAGATGGTTATTGATGCCAAGCCAACAACCTTTTCTCACCTTATTCGTATTGCAGGTCTTGCCCATGGTACGGATGTATGGCTTGGAAATGCCCAGACCCTTATCCAGGAAGGAAAGGCTACTATCGATACAGCTATTTGTACTCGTGATGACATTATGATCTATCTGATCCAGAAGGGACTTGATCCATCAGAATCCTTCAAGATCATGGAGGCTGTTCGTAAAGGTAAAGTTGCCAAGGGCAAGGAAGGCAACTGGCCGACCTGGAAGCAGGACATGATAGATCACGGTGTACCTGACTGGTATATCTGGTCTTGTGAAAAAATAGCTTACATGTTCCCTAAGGCTCATGCTGCAGCTTACGTTATGATGGCATGGCGTATTGCATATTTTAAAGCCTATATTCCACAGGCTTTTTATGCTGCCTGGTTTAGTATAAGAGCCAAAGCTTTTAACTATGAGCATATGTGTCAGGGCGAAGCCCACCTTCGAGGCATTATGAATGAGTACAGAAGCAGAAAAGACTCTTTGTCCAATGCCGAGCAGAATGAGCTTTATGATATGCGTCTTGTAGAAGAGATGTATGAACGTGGAATAGAATTTGTTCCTATAGATATTTTTAAGGTTCAGTCAAGATCCTTCCAGGTTATTGGAGATAAGATCATGCCTGCTCTTAACAGTATTGACGGTATGGGTGAAAAAGCTGCCGATGCGGTAGTTGAAGCAGCCAAGGACGGCCCGTTCCTTTCAAGGGATGATTTCAGAGAAAGAACAAAGTGTCCTCAGGCAGTAATAGAAAAGATGGCTAATATGGGACTTCTTGGAGATATCCCTGAAAGTAACCAGATTTCTCTTTTTGATTTGTTTGGATAAATTCAGTATGTGGTAAAGATTCTTTTGTTGGCTTTTTTGAGAAGAATTAGGTGAGTAATAAATATATTTTTCTTTATTTGTGAGATTAATTTATAGAGGCGGAAAAAGAAGTATAATCCGTTTTAATTGGCAGTGCTTTAAATGAATGCAGTTTGCTGATTAAAACGGATTATTTGTTGATTGAAAGATGCAATTTTATTATGAATAATGATTTTTTGTATTGAGTACTATAAAAAGTTTTGAAGCTTTTATATGAGGTTTGATTATATAATGAACTCCTGACCGGGGAACATGTCATTATGGAAGAATACAAAAAGATGGCAGAAGAAAATTTAATTGAGCTACAGGAGCAAAAGCAAAAAGCTGATAAGAACCTGCTAAATATTGAATGGTACATGCTGGCTGTAAACATACCGGTATATCTTGTAATAATATTCATTGCAGATATACTGGCAGAGGATGGTAATACATCTTTATATATAGTGCTTTTGGTGGCAGGAATTATCGGTATTTTTGGAGCTGCATTTATAGGAGTTAAAATTGAGTATGATGCAGGTTATTATGAGTGCCCTAATTGCGGTGAGAGATATGTGCCTACCATGTCAGTAGTAGTGTGGGCTCCACACATAGGTCGTCGCAGAAAAATAAAATGTCCATGCGGTGAGAGATATGTACCTACCATGTCAGTAGTAGTGTGGGATCCACACATCGGTCGTCGCAGAAAAATGAAATGTCCATATTGTAATGAAAAGGGCTATCATAAGAAGGTTCTTACAAGGAGTAAGCAGTGAACCTTTGGAAAATGTGAGTAATATGATTGCTGAGGATAGAATATTTAAAGAGTGGGCTGTGAGTTAGGGATATATTACTAATGGATTTATTGAGAAAAGTTGCATATAAGTAGAAGGAATTGGGACTTGGATATATGAAAAGATATAGTTGTCGAGTAAAGGTGCATGTATATAAGTAGTGGGCATTGAAGGGTTAGATATATGAATAACTTAGTTACTGAGGAATTAATACAGGCAAATGAATATCAGAAAATTGGTGATTATAAATTGTCAGCAAAGATATATCAGCAATTTTTTAATGATAATCCGGATCATCCAATGAGATTCAAGGCTTTATTTGAAGTTGCAGATAATCTCTACCATGATAAGAAATATGATGAAGCCAAAAAGCAATATCAATTTTTCTTATCTTACTGTGCTGATCAGCAGCAAATTACTTCCGAGGAAAAAGGCTGGGTTGATGCATATACCAAACTGGCTTACAGCAGATTGGAAAATATTGATAATTATAGATAAAGTAGTCTATTTGGGATTGTTAAATAAAAACGTCCAAAAGAGACTGTAAAAAGGTCAGTGCAGATTGACAGATTTGCAGATTGACAGATTTGAGGGGAATTACAGTGGAAAAAAGTGAAAATGCCAAAAAGAGACTGTAAAAAGAGGAGGATAGATTGATAGGCTAGAGGAAAATTACAGTGGAAAAAGGGAAAATGCCAAAAAGAGACTGTAAAAAGAGAAGGATAGATTGATAGGTTAGAGGAAAATTACAGTGGAAAAAGTGAAAATGCCAAAAAGAGACTGTAAAAAGAGCAGGATAGATTGACAGATTTGAGGGGAATTACAGTAGAAAAAAGTGAAAATGCCAAAAAGAGACTGTAAAAAGGTCAGTGCAGATTGACACATTTGAGGGGAATTACAGTAGAAAAAAGTGAAAATGCCAAAAAGAGACTGTAAAAAGAGAAGGATAGATTGATAGGTTAGAGGAAAATTACAGTGGAAAAAGTAAAAAAAGCCTCAAAGAGACTGTAAAAAGGTCAGAATAGAATAATGGACCAGAGGGAAATTACAGTGTAAGAAAGTAAAAAAAACCTAAAGAGACTGTAAAAAGGTCAGAATAGAATAATGAATCAGAGGGAAATTACAGTGTAAGAAAGTAAAAAAACCCTAAAGAGACTGTAAAAAGATCAGAATAGAATAATGGACCAGAGGGAAATTACAGTGTAAAAAAAGCCTCAAAGAGACTGTAAAAAGGTCAGAATAGAATAATGGACCAGAGGGAAATTACAGTGTAAAAAAAGTAAAAAAGCTCCAAGAGACTGTAAAAAGATCAGAATAG
>JAILBM010000266.1 GCA_024680925.1 Butyrivibrio sp. | reverse complement strand
GAGCATTTCAAAAGTTCATATAATGAACTTCCTCCCTCATAAGAAATAATTTTTTCATACTAATTCAAAAGCCAGGTTGTCTCCCTCACAACCTGGCTTCCTCCCTTTATAGGCTATAAAGCTACAAGCTCTGAATTAGTTTTAATTTCAGAGACAACATTCATTATTTCTTTGGCTTTACTAAGATCATCCTTGAAGAGAACAGTTATACTTCCAAGCGTTCTAAATGGCTCATCCATCAACACCTTATTGTCCTCTATATTTCCATTGGCAACGATGTAATCTATTATAAGATTTACAAATCGAATCTGATTAACATTCAGTTTTTCATCGGAAAGAAATTTGCTAAATGCCTCATTTACAGCAGCTCTGTCTACGCCAACTATCTTACGAACAAGCCGTCCTATAGGTGTATCACCATACTCTTTTATATAATCTTCCTTTGAGCCAAGTTCATTCCAGAGAATTCTTTCAAGTTCTTCCATATCAGTTTTATTAAGCTTCTTATTATTACGAAGTTTATAAACTGAAATGTTATCATCGTGTTCCTTTAAGTAGAATTCAACTTTTTTCTTATAGTTTTTCAGATCATTGCTGGCATAAATTGGCTCACCTTCCACAGCATCAGAAATCTCATCAGTAAAATTGGTATAATAAATTTTACGTTTTAACTTATCAATATATTGCAAAAGATTGCGCATCGCCTCGCGCACTTGTTCAAGCTCGATTACTGTTGCATTATCCCAGAATTCCTGAGTCATAACCTTTTCAATAATATCCTTTTTAGCAGCAACCTGTGGAATTGAATATTTGCCTGTTAGTAATTCTGCGGTTCCGACTACGATATCAATAGGTGCCTGAACATTTTTACTCTGTAAGATTCCTAAATCAATACTATAGATTAAATAGTCAAATCTCTTTGCAAGTTCATTGTCATTTTGCAGTTTTACAAGAGGTGAAATATGCTCTTTAATATCTGATACTTCAACTGTTTCAAGATTATTCCAGGCAAGAAGATTACGATATGCTTCAACATATCTCATATGTCTTTTTACAATAAAACTATTGTCATTTAATTCAACGACTGCATTATGGCAATCCTGAACAAGTAACTTACGGTATTCAACATAAATATCATTGTCAGCGTACGCTGCTGCCTGGAGTTCCCTGCAAATCATAACTTTTGTAGTGTATATTTTCTCTGACAGACTAACCTGTATACCACTGTCTATACCGTTCTTATTTGCTCTGAAAAATTCAAAATTGTTACAGAAATCAAAAATAAGGAACTTCTCCTTATCAATACCCTCTCCTAATAAGTCAGGGCACAATCTGGTTCCTCGTCCTATCATCTGCCAGAACTTGGAATAACTCTTTACCTTTTTGAAGAACACAAGGTTTAAGATCTCAGGAATATCAATTCCAGTATCGAGCATATCTACAGAAACAGCAATCTGCGGCATTTTATCTTTGTTACTGAAATCGTCAATAAGAGAATCAACATATTTTATACTATAGTCAATCTGTTTGATAAAATCGCCGCCAAACTCAGGCGCTATTTTATTAAAACGTTCCACTATTGCCTGAGCATGTAAAGAATTCTTGGCAAAAATTATAGTCTTACCAAGTTTATCTCCGCCTTCAATTTTTAATCCTTTATCTAAAAGTTCTTTTATGACTTTGTCTATTGTATCTGAATTGAAAAGCCATGTATTTATTGCCTCACTTGAAATATCTTCATCAACCATGTCATCGGCTTCAAAGGTATTTTCATAATCCGCTTTTTCTTCTTCTGAGAGTTCATCATAATGAATTCCAGACTCCATTATTTTGGACTTGTATTCAAGCGTAGAATAATTAACCAAATACCCTTCTTCTACAGCTTTATCGAGCTCATATGCAAAGGTTGGCACACCTCTTTCCAGGTCAAAAATGCCATAAGTATTTTTATCAATTTCATTTTTGGGCGTAGCAGTCATGCCAAGTAACATGGCATCAAAATATTCAAAGATTTCCTGATACTTCCTGTATATTGATCTGTGTACTTCGTCGCATATTATAAGATCAAAGTGTCCTGGACCAAATAGACGCTCTCCTGACTTATTCTTTTTTTCATCTATCGCATTCATCATGGTCGGATAGGTGGAAAAAATCATTCTGCAGCTTTCAGGATCGTCTTTATTATCAAGGAGATTACAGCATGTCAGATCTTTTAACAGGTTTGTATAGTTGTTTTTGGCCTGCTTAACAAGAGCAGTTCTATCAGCCAGAAAAAGAACATTTTTTACATAATTATGTCTTCGCAGAACATCAACAATACTAATACTTACTCTGGTCTTACCAGAGCCTGTAGCCTGAACTATCAGCATCTTTCTGTGCTTTTTGGAAATAGCATCGCATACTGCTGTAACAGCTTCTTTCTGATAAGGCCTGTTTGTTATATCATCGCTGATTTCAATCTTATCAAGTGGAATACGTTGCTTTCTACGGTCAATTTCCAGTTGCAGTTCTTCCTGGGTAAAAAATCCTGAGACCTCCCTCTTGGGATAATTCAAATAATCATTTGTATAATAAATTTCAAATCCGTTTGTTGTAAAAATCAAAGGTCGCTGATTGTATTTATTTTGGAGACAATCGGCATAAAGCTTTGCCTGTTGGCTTCCTACGATAGGATCCACTGATGCCTTTTTTGCTTCTACAACAGCAAGAGGCAGATTATTTTTTCCCCAGAGGACATAATCCACATAACCTGTACCTGTTGAATTTGGCATACCTGTTACAGGTTCTTCAATGGTACAGTTCTTATCTATAAACCAGCCTGCTTCCTGAAGTTCAACATCAATAAAACGTTTTCTGGTTTCTGTTTCACTTATCTTATCAATGTTGAAATCCCTGACTTTGCTATTATTTTTACGATCTTCAGCCATTTGTCTTCGCAGGTCTTCATTTTCTTTTAGTATATCTGCAAGCTTCTTATCCTTGCTGCTAAG
>JAILBM010000251.1 GCA_024680925.1 Butyrivibrio sp. | reverse complement strand
TTTATCAATCGCTGCAATAGCAGCAGTATTAACCATTGGTATCACATTTACTACTCCTGCCTATGCAGCAAGTGTTACAACCACTACCGAAATTGAAGGTGTTGGTCGTACTGAGGCAGAAGCAGCAGGCGGACAGGTCCTTGGTGCAACCAGGGATAATGTGGCTACAACAGGCGTTAAGACCGGTAAGATCACAGATAAGAATGCTGTTAACGGACTTTCAGATTTAGGTGCCGTTGCAAATCTTATCAATCAGTCAGCTCAGGTAAATCTTCCATCAGCCGGAATTTCTATTCTTGATAGTATGGAAATTACACCTGATGCAGGAGTAGAAGTATCAGAAGCTAACCCACTCTATATATCTTTTAAATTTCCTGCAGTAACAGCTAATACAAAAGTTTATGTACTGCACTATGGAAAAAATGGATGGGAAGTAGTTCCTTCAACTGTTTCAAATGGTTTAATTGTTGCTAAGTTTACAAGCCTTTCACCTGTAGCAATAGTTGTTGAAACATCAACTCTTCAGTCATCTGTGCTTGGTGCTAATAAAGCAACATCTCCAAGAACAGGCGATAGCAGAGATATTGTTATAGTAGCTTGTGCAGTAGCAGTACTTGTTGCCGGAGGCATTCTCATCAAGAACAAAAAGGCAATTGCATGATAGGCTTTAATTCTTGGAATGAAATGGCTGATATTCATAGTCATATATTGCCTTATGTTGATGATGGGGCAGAGGACATGGAGGTCAGCTCTAAACTTATTCAAGAAGAATATGCCCAGGGTGTACGGCTTATTGTTTTAACCGTACACCTTAGACTAGGCATGTTTGATACTCCTATCAGCAGGGTTATGGATCATTATAATAAACTGCAAAATATTATAAAAGGAGATCATTATAAAGATCTTACTGTATTAGTCAGCAGAGAATACTTTTGTGATGATCGATTTATGGCGCTGCTTGACGGATTTATTGAAAATAAGAGTGAAATAATTTTTGAAGACAAAATTTATGTTCCAAGGGAAGAAATAATTCCCTTTGGTATAAAGAATTGTATTTTGCTTGAGTTTTCCTCTACTAAGGTACAACGTGAAGAGTTTAAGTTCTTTATTCAAAAGTGTATTAAAGCAGGACTTTCACCGGTAATTGCTCATGTAGAACGTTATCCGGCCGTATGGAATAATCCTGATATAGTAACTCAGTTTAAAAAATATGGCGCTTATATACAGGTTAATGCAGATGCTATTCTTGGGAAAGAAAGTAAGCAAAGAAATGTTATGGCAAGGGAACTTGTAGAGAAGGGACTGGCAGACATAGTTTCTTCTGATGCTCATGATTTGGAATATAGAGTTCCAAACATGAAAAAATGTTATCGCTTTTTGAAAGTCAGATATGGTAAGGCTAAAGCTGATATGCTCATGCATGATAATGCAAGTTTTCTTATTAAAGGTTAGTAATATAGGTTTTAAGGAGTCAGATTTATGTTAGATTTAAAGCTTGAAAAAAAGGAGCTTCCCTTTGCTATGGCAGAGGAAATTAAAAATTTGAGAACGGGCATTACTTTTAGCGGTGATGATATTAAGACGGTAATGTTCACCAGTTGCGCAGCAAATGAAGGTAAGAGTACAGTTTCAATAGAAACGGTAAGATCTTTTGCAGAACTTGGGAAGAAAGCTATTTTCATAGATTGCGATCTTCGTAAATCAATCTTAAAACATAAGATAGAAGAGGGAAGTATTAAAAATGGCCTTACACATTACCTTACAGGACAATGTGGGTTAGACGACATTATTTATAGACATAATCCGGGCCGTGAAGATGTTGAGTTCGATATTATTCCTGCAGGGCCTGTAAGCAGTAGTCCTACTGAATTGTTGGCATCAGAAAAATTCACCAATATGGTGAAAAAGCTTCGCAGTGAGTATGACATGGTAATAATAGATACTCCACCTCTTGCAAGTGTAGTAGATGCATCAATTATAAGTGCCTGTACCGATGGCTCTGTAATTGTTGTAGAAGCAGGAAATATGAATTACAAAATTATACAGAAGGTCCGCAATAGGCTAAAAAGCTCCGGATCAAGAATTCTTGGTGTTGTACTTAATAAAGTAGATAAGTCTAAGAAGAGTTATGGATATTATAAGTATGGCAAAGAATACGAATATTCCTATGGCTATGGGAAGTAAGAAGTTAGTGTGTGAATTGGTAACATTGTGAATTGGGTTGTTTTGAAAATGGGAGCGGTTTAAGTATGGAAAAGAAAATTAAGGTATGTTTAGTTGGTTCATCCGGTGGACATTTGACACATTTGTATATGTTGAAACCATTTTGGGAAAATAAAGATCGTTTTTGGGTTACATTTGATAAAGAAGATGCCAGAAGTCTTTTAAAAGGCGAAAGGATGTATCCGGCATATTATCCATCAAATCGCAGTATAAAAGCGCTTATTATTAATACATTCAGAGCAATAAAGATATTGCATATAGAACATCCTGATTTAATTATAACATCAGGTGCTGCTCCTGCCATTCCGTTTTTCTGGCTTGGTAAACTAATCGGGGCTAAGACAATTTATATAGAAGTATTTGATCGTATTGACAAACCTACAATATCAGGAAGGCTTTGTTATCCGGTTTCAGATAAATTTTTTGTAGAATGGGAAGAAATGAAGCAGGTTTATCCAAAGGCTGAAAATTTAGGTAGTATTTTTTAATGGATTTGGGAGTTTGAAAAATGATATTCGTTACAGTAGGCACTCATGAGCAGCCTTTTAATAGATTAGTTGAATATATGGATAGTTGGGCTCAAGAGCATGACGAAGAAGTAATTATTCAAACAGGATTTTCAACCTATGAGCCTAAGAAAGCAACTTGGCAAAAACTTTTCTCTTATCAGCAAATGCTTGAAAATGTAGACAAAGCTCGTATAGTAATAACCCATGGTGGTCCAAGTTCATTTATTATGCCCTTACAGATTGAAAAGATTCCTATTGTTGTACCTCGAAAAAAAGAGTTTGATGAACATGTAAATGATCATCAGGTTAGCTTCTGTGAAGCAGTACACAGACGTTTGAATAATATTATTTTGGTAGAGAATGAAAAAGATTTGGCAGATACTATTACAAATTACGATTCAATTGTTAAGAGTATGAGTATCCAGCAACAGAGTAATAATTCTAAGTTCTGTCAGGCATTTGAGCAAAGCGTAGAGAAATTGGTGAATTGATGAAAAAAGTTGGAATTTTGTCTATGCAGAGAATTCAAAATTATGGTTCATTTCTGCAAGCATATGGTCTAAAAAATATTTTACAGGATATTGGATGTGAGGTTCAGTTTGTTGATTACCATCCGGGAGATACTTTAATTCCTGCAGATGGTGGGAAAGGACTAGGAAGAAAAATTTCTAAAGTAATGGAAGTTTTTAAATATTCTGCGCCCTTAAAAGAAAAAATACGTTTTATTAATTATAAAAAGAACTATGCAACAAATTATTATCCTTATTTAGGGATTGATGATAAAAAAAATTACTCACCTGAATTGGATGTTCTTGTTATTGGTTCCGATGAAGTTTTTAATTGTGTTCAGAATAATACAAACGTTGGTTTTTCACCTGAGCTTTTTGGACAAAATAATAATGCCAAAAAACTTATTTCTTATGCTGCTTCTTTTGGAAATACAACAATAGATAAGCTTGAAAAATGTAACGTCAAGGATACTGTTGCCAAATGGCTTAATGACTTTGATACAATTTCTGTCAGAGATGAAAATAGTGGAGAAATAGTCAAAAGTTTAACCGGAAAAAATCCAATGTATAATCTTGATCCGGTTTTAATGTATGACTTTATTGGTAAATGTAAGTCTATTCCAAATAGTGTACCTGAAGATAAGTATATGTTACTGTATGGATATTCTGGTAGATTTAGTAAAGACGAATGCAAGATTATTAGGAAATATGCTAAAGCAAAAGGCTTAAAGGTCTTTTGCATAGGTGGTGTACAAGATTGCTGTGATAAGTTTATTGATGTAAATCCTTTTGAAGTAATAGCATATTTTCAGCATGCTGATTGTGTTGTTACTGATACATTTCATGGGACTATAATGTCAGTTATAACTCATAGACAGTTTGCAGCTGTGGTGAGAAAAAGTGGTTATGGTAACAGTCAGAAGCTTACTGATTTATTGAGTAGGTTAGATTTAGGCAATAGAATAGTACCTTCAATAAATGAGATTGATAAAATTATTGATACAGAGATTGATTATGATGTAATTGATAAAATTGTTGAGAAACAAAGAGAGATTACATACACATTTTTACAAAAAGAGATGAATACGGTAGTTTAAAACATATAGGGGTTTTTATGATTACACCTGTTTTATTTGAAAATAAGAAGGATTGTTGTGCCTGTGGGGCATGCTTAAATATATGTCCTAAACAGGCAATTTCTATGCATGAAGATGAATATGGATTTATATATCCTGTTGTAGATGAAAAATTATGCATAGGTTGTGGTGCCTGTAAAAAGGATTGTTCATATCAAAATAAAGACGAAACAAATGTACCATTAGAGTGTTATGCGGCAGTTAGCAAAAATAAAGATCAGGCAAAAAGGTCTGCTTCGGCAGGCATTTTTTCTGCCCTTGCGACTAAAACTTTATTAAATGGTGGAGTGGTTTATGGGGCTGCTTTTGATAAAGCCTGGAATGTTAATCATATATCAATTGGTTCTGCAGATGAGTTATATAAATTACAAGGTTCAAAGTATACACAAAGTAATACAGGAAAAACATTTTCTGAAGTAAAAAAAGCTTTAATTGAAGGAAAAAATGTATTGTATTCTGGTACTCCATGTCAAATTGCCGGATTAAAGGGATTTTTGGGAAAAGATTATAATAATCTGCTTACAGTTGATATTGTATGTCATGGTGTTCCTAATAATAAAATGTTTAAAGAATAT
>JAILBM010000246.1 GCA_024680925.1 Butyrivibrio sp. | reverse complement strand
ATAGTCAGATCAAGCCTTTAAGACTTTTTACCACAGTAGAGCACTGCTGTGGTAAAAAGTTTTTTTGTTTAATTCGATTTATTGTGATAAAATTAAATGATCAGTTAAATAGGGGTTTATATTCGGAGGGAAGCTAAGTGCAAAAGACATTGCATGCAAGCGCAGGCTTGATCAAAGCCGGTGTACATATCTTTCTTTTTTTATTATTTTCTATGTTTTTTTCCACACAATCTGTTTATGCATATGAGATATCTTCAAATGGTCTCTCGGTTGATGACATTATCAACGGAGAGAATTATTCTGCTGTTCTTTATAATAATTCTAATGGTCTCCCGACATCTGAAGCAAATGCCATAGTGGAATCAGACGAGGGCTTCATATGGATAGGAAGTTACAGCGGACTGATACGCTATGACGGCAATAATTTTGAAAGAATGGATTCACGTATGGGAATTGCCAATGTTTTCTGCCTTTATGTTGATTCTGCTAACCGATTGTGGGTAGGAACAAATGACAGTGGCTTATATATGCTTGATGAGGGGGATTTAAGAAAATATGGAAAAGAAGACGGCCTGAGCTCACTTTCCATCAGGTCTATTACAGAAGATAACGATGGAAATATCTATATCACAACAACTGATGGAATGGCATATATTGACAAAGGTTTTTCGCTTCACAGAATAGATGATCTAAAGATAAAAAATGAATATGTCAGGGAAATCTGGATAGACAGCAATAATCTCGTATATGGAGTTACCAGAAGCGGTGCTGTATTCACCATGAAAAATAAAAAGGTAGTCAGTTATTTTGCCGATGGTGAGCTTGGAATATCAGATATACATACGCTCCTTCCGGATCCTTATAATCCGGGATATATCTATATCGGAACTTCACAGTCGGAAATATACTACGGAAAACTGGAAAAGATATTTAAGTTGAGACATAAGATAAGGATAAAACCTTTATCCTATGTAAATTCATTTAAATATACCGATGATGGATTATGGGTATGCACCGATCAGGGAATTGGAATCGTCAGGGACAGGAAATTTTATCCGCTTTTAGACCTGCCGTTTGATTCATCCGTAGAAGGAATGATGATAGATTACCTTGGAAATCCATGGTTTGCATCTTCTAAGCAGGGTGTAATGAAGATTGTCAGAAACCGTTTTACGAATGTATTTGATAAATACAAGATAAGGGAAGATGTCATAAATACGACTTGCGAACATGATGGCAAACTTTTTATCGGAACCAAAACAAATGGCCTGATAGTAATTGATGATGAAAAAAGGCTTGGATCGATCCCGATTAAAAATGCAAGGAAGGCGTCGGGTGAGAAACTCAATGACACAGATTTGATTGAAACGTTATCAGAATGTAAGATAAGGTCTTGTATTAATGACAGCAGGGGCAGTATGTGGATCTCAACATTCAGCGAGCATGGCCTCATCAGATACGAGGAAGGAAATATCGTAAAGTTTACGACAGATGATGGAATGCCTTCGGACAGGATTCGTGCTGTTTGTGAACGCAGTGACGGATCATTTGCAGTCTGCTGCGGAAACGGACTTGCTATCATTAAAGATGACAGAGTGGTTAAGGTTTATGATGAAAAAAATGGGATAAAAAATACTGAGATCCTTACTGCTGCCGAGATGGAGAACGGAGATTTAATATTAGGAACGGATGGCGGCGGTATTTACATTATAAGCGGAGATAAAGTAACGAATTTTGATATAGAAGACGGACTTGGATCAGATGTCATAATGCGTCTGAAGAAAAGTCGTTACGGTGACTTTGTATGGTTTGTTGCAAGTAATTCTATAGGATATATTGATTCTGACCATAAAATTGTAACGATAGAAAATTTTCCGTATACCAATAATTTTGATATATATGAGAATTCAAAGGGAGAAGCATGGATAATGAGCAGCAATGGAATTTATGTTGCTTCGATAGAGGATCTCAAAGCTGACAATGATATTGAGCCGTTTTTTTATGGAATGGATAATGGTCTTCCGTGCATAACATCGGCGAATTCCTACAGTGAGCTTACAGAAGAAGGTGATCTGTATATTGCAGGTTCTAATGGAGTTGCGAAGGTTAATATAAATAAAGATTATGAGCAGCTTGGAGAGCTTAAGATAGCTGTTCCTTATGCCGAAGGGGATGATAAACTCATATATCCTGATGATACAGGTGAATTCCTTATTCCTTCGGATGTAAAAAAACTTACCTTTTATGCATATGTTTACAATTACTCACTGGC
>JAILBM010000131.1 GCA_024680925.1 Butyrivibrio sp. | reverse complement strand
TAGAGAATATCATCTCGTTTTCCTTCATCTTCAATGGTTTTTAAAACATCATATACTTTATATCCCGGAATGATCTCAACATTTTTCATTTTAAAGAGGTTATTCCATACAGAAACCATGGGAAGCGAATTGTAATTGCCTTCTATGCAAAGGCTTTGTATGCCCCACTTTGATATCATAATATCCTGAAGTTCCGCTACAGGGCCGGATAAATGAAATATTCCACCGGAGAAAACAAGCTGAACTATAAGTAGGAACGGCATTACTGTCATGGCGGCTGTAGTTGTTCTTGCTATGGCGGATACCATAAGAGCCATCATATCTGCAGCATAGGTTATTAAAAACAGGGTAATGGCAAATTCCAGTGTAAAGGATGAAGATAGAATTCCTGTCGTGGGGAAAACTGTTCCTACAATTCTGTAAACTGTAATTGTTATCATAGCCTGAGCAATGCATAAAAGTGCCTGATAAAGCATATGGGATGCAACATAAGAGGTAATATGAAGTCCGGCTCTGTGCTCCCTTTTAATAATGGCTCTTTCTCTGCATATAACCTGTATAGAATTAAAAAAGCCATTCCAGATACATACACAGGCAAGAGCAAAGCTTCCCATTAAAGTGCCTTCCATATTTTTGAAAAGATTAGAACCTGTAACATAGGCTACAAGACCGGCAATTACCGCAGCCATGGGAAGAACCTTCCAGTCATTTTGAAAAATAAACATTCTGATAAGTTTTCCGAAATAAATAAAAGTCTGGGCTAATCTGCCCTTATGTTTTAATTTCATGCCATCTGACCTGCCTTTTCTGAAAGATAAGTGGAATATTTACTGATATATTCATCTGACTTGCCTTCTCCACCTTCATCTGTAGGATTTATTGATAACAGAATTTCTTCCATGGATTGTTTTCCAAAAAAGCTGTAAGCATCTTCCACAGGACCGTAAAAGGCAAGACGTCCGGTTTTCTGAAAATCCTTGGCAAGAACAATAACTTCATCAAAAAGGTCTATGACACGGTCAGGAGTATGGGTGATGACAACTACAATTTTGCCCTGATTGGCAATATCCCTGAGCTTTGTGAACAGCTTTCTTGCAAGGACACCATCAAGACCTGAATCCGGCTCATCCAGGAAAAATAATGCAGGATCCGAAATGTATTCCATGGCGATGGAAAGACGCTTGCGTTGCCCCCCGGATAAACTTGAAACCAGATTACCCTTTACTGCAGATAGTCCAAAGAGATCCAGGACTTCTTTTATTCTTTTGTTCCTCTCAAATATAGAAACCGTTGAAGGGAGACGAAGGGCTGCGGCATCACTTAAAGTCATATGAACGGTATCGGTGTCTCTCATAAGATCCTGTTGTGGAACAAAGCCCAGATCGTATTTCATCTCTTCGTAATCCTGATATACGTCTTTACCGTTTAGAAGAACCTCGGCATCTGCTTTTTCATATCCTGTTGCCGCATTTACAAAAGTTGTTTTGCCGGCTCCCGAGCCTCCAAGGAGAAGTACCATGTGTCCGGTGGGAATGGCTAAATGAATATCCTTTAAAAGAACTTTTTTACGGAAGAACTTTACGGCTGTTCTCTCTTTTAGGTTTAAGGTAAGTCCCTTTTCAATTGCTGAAGTGTAGATATTACTTGTTTGTGCGGAAGTATCTTTTACCATAGGTCTTTGAGGAACAAAGTTCTTGTTCAGACCCCAATACAGCAAGGTAAAGGTTTTAAAAATCATAAATAAAAATATCCATTTTTTAGACTTGTTAAATTCCTTACACAGTCCCAGATATATTCTGATGGAATAAATAAAAAGAATTATGGCAAGAGTCAGCTCTGCAATGGCTGAAAACAGAAACAAAGCAGAGTCCTGATTCATGGTGGCGATAAATAATGAGAAAATTTCATAGAAAAAATCTACTATACAGAAGGTACGTCCATCTTCCTCTCTCTCAGCAACAATAGAAAGCTGATATTCTCTTACAATGGGAATTATGGCAAAAATCTTTTTGATGCCCTTCTTGGTGAAAATCAGCATATATGCAATTGTCAGTAGAATAAATAATATGAACTGCCCTATCAAAAAAATATTTTCAAAAAATACGGTATAATCAGACATTTATTGTATCCCCCCTAGAGATTTCTATTATTTAATGATAACGCATTTATGTTAAAATGTATAACTTTAATATTGGTTGGTAATTGAAAAACAAAATAACAACTTATATTTATCTTTATTATCAGTGTAAAATTTTTTTATTTAAAGTATAATGACACTTGGTTAAAATGTTATTTAACCTTTATGGTTTGGAGGGGAATATCCGTTTACTTGGATATCTGAGCCGGGGGAATTCTTTTGATTTCCTGATAAAAATTTATATATATACTGTAACAACAGGAGGAATTAAATAGTGAGTTATAATAGCAAGATTTCACAGGAAGATTACGAGTGGTCCCAGGAGTCTTTAAAGGCACTGGATCAGTATTTTTCAGCTCATGTAATCGGTCAAAAGCCTTTGGAAAGAGCTTTGATCGGAGCTGTAATAGGAAACGGTCATGTACTTATTGAGTCCGTTCCGGGACTTGCCAAGACTACAGCGGCAAGAGCGGTTGCAGATTCTGTAAGAGGTCGCTTTTCAAGAATACAGTGTACTCCGGACCTTTTGCCCGGAGATATTATAGGAACCCAGATCTACAGACAGGACAGCGGCAAATTTGAGACGGTTCTTGGACCTGTATTTGCTAATTTCGTTCTTCTTGACGAAATCAACAGATCAAGTGCCAAGACACAATCAGCTATGCTGGAAGCTATGGCTGAAAAGCAGGTTACAATTGGCGGCAAGTCTTATCCGATGCCTAAGGAAACCTTCATTGTCTTTGCTACCCAGAACCCAATTGAACAGGAAGGAACCTATCCTTTGTCAGAGGCCCAGGAGGATCGTTTCCTTATAAAAGAAAAAATCAGCTATCCTACTGCCGAAGAGGAAGTAAATATTCTTAATCTTGTGGAAGAGCAGGAAGGACAGGCCAAAACAGAGCCTGTGCTTAATATAGAGGATGTATCACGACTTCAGCGCATTACAGCCAATGTATATTGCGATCCTGCAATCAAGTCATATATTGCAGCCATAGTATGTGCAACACGTATGGCAGATCAGTATCTGCCTACCCAGATGAAGGGCTATGTAAACCTTGGAGCAAGCCCACGTGCAACCATTGCTTTTCTTAAGATGAGTAAGGCAGCAGCTCTTATGCAGGGCAGAGTATTTGTTACTCCCGATGATATTAAGTTTGTGGCCAAACAGGTACTCCGTCACAGAATTGCCTTAAGATACATAGCATCTGCCGACGGAATAAATGAGGATATGATTATTGACAGCCTTCTGGCAACCATTCGTACACCTTGATACAGAGGGAAGGGATAGTTTTGAATACTAAAGACAAAAAAGTTGAAACACTGACAAGAATAAGACCCGACTATGAGGTTCTTGCACCTCTCGGAGCCAGAATTAATTTTAAAAATCATGACAGATCTGCCTGTCGTACCGATGGCGGTTTTGCTTCGGTTTATCGTGGTCAGAGTATGGAACTTGAGGATTTAAGACCTTACGTTTACGGTGACAATTTAAGGGATGTGGACTGGAAGGCTACATCAAGAACCGGGGAAATCATGATCCGCAATTATACTGCAGATAAACGTAAGCAGATTATTTTTGTGGGAGACAGTGGTATAAACATGGAAGGTGATATGCCTGATGGAAGTTCCAAAAAGGAATGTGAGCTGATAACCATCGGAACGGCAGCATACCTTGCAGGCCGTGGAGGCGCAGATTATTCTATTGTCAGTCCAAATGCATATAAACAAAAGCTGGGGCATTACGGAAGCGGTTCAAAGTGGCTTGAGCAGGAACTTGGTGACCTTCAAAATGCTGTTTTTACCCCGAATAAAACGGATATCGGAGAGGTACTTAATCAGATACTGGATCTTCCTATGAGAGGTGTGGCGATTTGCCTTGTAACCGATCTGTATGGTTTATACAACCTTGATGAAAGGCTGCTTAGAACCGTTGCAAACGGAAGGGATTTTTATGTATTTCAGGTTTCTGATGTGGACTGGGGTGGAAAGGCTTTTTATAATGCCCGTAACAAAAAAAGAATTCCTGAGTTTATGACTCTTAACAGGAAGCTTGCAAGACAGATCAAGGATAAGAAGGATGAATATCAAAAGCTTGTGAGAATAAAGCTCAGAAGAGCAGGCACATTTTATGCTTATCTGGAAGATTTAAAGGAAATACCGGAAACAGTAGCCATGGTGCTAAATGGAGAGATTACAGACTGATGAATTATTCAATAGATTTACAGGCAGTAGGCTATGACAGAATAATCTGGCTTATACTGCTATTTGTTTTAGTGGCTGCAGCCATTGTATTTGCAGTCTTTTTTGCAAAAATCAATAAAAAGCTGAAGGCTTTACCCAAAAAGGCAATGGAGAATCAGGATAATGAGCGCACTCTTAAAAAGGATTTTGGAGAGGGTGACCTGGAATATTTAAGAAGCAGAGTCCTTGCTGATATTGAAAAAATAGCCCGGGATTATAAAAATAAAAAGCTGAATTCCAGACAGGCTTCCTATTGGATTAGCATTACGGTCAGAAACTTTTTAAAATCTGCCACAGGAAAAGATGCAGACTGCCAAACCTATGAGGAGCTTCGCATGTGGGGGTATATATCCCTTACTGTACTTATGAATTCTCTTTACGGTGCCGAGTTTGCACCGGACCCGGAGGTTGATATGGATGACTGCATAAATGATGCCAGAAAGTTGGTGAAACAATGGACTTTACACAATTGACCTACCGCCATCCAAAGGCTGTTGTATTTGTGTTTTTGGCTGCTTTATTAATTGCTGCAGCTATTTTTATCCTGAAATATTTTAAAGAAAAAGATGGAGTAAATCCGGGGGATAAGAAAACACTTGGATACGGCGCCATGTGGATGGTGCAGGATCTTAAAACATATAAAACAAGAAAAATAAAATATTATTGTCTGTGTGTCCTGGGACTTGTGGGAATTATACTGAGCTTTGCAGGAAGTGCCATTCTTATGGGAAGACCAAGTTTTACAAAGGAAATAACCACAGGTGTTAAGAAAAGAGATATTTTTCTGTGCCTTGACGTTTCATACTCTCTGTACGGACTTAATTATGATTTTGTGGAGAACCTGGAAACGGTGGTGCAGGGACTTGATGGTGACAGAATAGGAATATCTATTTACAATACCTCCAGTGTCCTTTATATGCCTATGACGGACGATAAGGAGTTTGCTATAGAAAAATTGGAAGAGCTCAAGGAATATTTTGTTAATCAGAAAATATATGAGGAAAAATACGATTCGGTTTCTTTTTATGATATGACAGATGAAGAATATGATGAGTATTTAACCCTATCAGGCTGGCTTGATAGTTTTGAAGCGGGAACTCTGGTCAATAACAGTGAAAAAGGAAGCTCTCTTATAGGAGAGGGACTGGCCAGCTGTCTGTATAATTTTCCATCATTAGATGATGACGAGAGAACAAGAGTTATTCTCATGGTTACCGATAATGCACAAAATGCCTTTGGTACACCTACTGTTGAACTGGATGAGGCAGCAGGACTTTGCAAAAAAAACGGTGTAACTTTATTTGGAGTATTTCCGCCTATAGAAGAATTTAATCTTCTTAGCAGCGAATATGATTATGAAAAATTAAAGGCTGAAATGAAGGAAGCGGTGGAGAGTACAGGTGGTGCCTTTTACGTGGTGGGTTCTGACTTTGATACTTCTTCTGTTATAGCCAAAATACAGGAACATGAAGCAATGCAGGTGGATGAGATAACCATGACTAAAGTAATGGATCTTCCACTGGATGCCTTTATATTATTGCTTGTAGGCATACTTCTTGTGGCAGTTGCGAAAGGAGGCGGTATATGATGATTACAAATCCTATGATTCCCGTAGTTATTATGCTTCCTGTAGTGGTGCTTGTTTTTGTACTTTTAGCCTATGGAGCCTACAGATATAATGTGACACTTCAGAAAAGAATAGCAGGCTTAACACTGGCAGCTCTTATAAGCCTTACAGTTTTTTGCATAAATTTGAGATTCATGAAATACAATCCTGATTCTGAATATACCAGACCAAATCTGGATGTGCTGTTTGTTGTGGATACCACCATAAGTATGTGGGCAGAGGACTATGGCCGCTACGATACCCGTATGTCGGGAGCAAGAAAAACCTGTGAGCATATTATGGAAGAGCTTCAGGGCAGCAGCTTTTGTCTTGTTACCTTTGATGATGACAGTAGGGTATTGATGCCTCTGACTCAGGATGCACAATCTATAAGTGATTGTTTATATGCCCTGACACCTCCTAGTCAGTATGTTGCCAGGGGAAGTTCTTTAAATGCACCCTTTGATAATATTAAACGTATGCTGGAACACATGGGTAAAGAAGAAGGACACTCCAGAATAGTATTTTTTATAAGTGACGGAGAAATTACAAATGAAGAAGAGCTTATATCTTATAAGGAACTTTCCGGGATGACAGATGGCGGTGCCGTACTTGGTTTTGGAACCGTTGAGGGAGCAACCATGCAGGATAAGGAAGGCTTTGATGTATATGATTATACAAACTATGAAAAGGCAGTATCCTGTATTGATGAAGATAATCTGATGAAGATTGCGACAGATCTTGGGATTAGCTATATACATGTTAATAACTATAATGATGTTGATACAGTTATAAGCGAAGCACTTACAAATGCAGAAATGGTAACAGATACCAGAGAAGGAATCGAAAATTATGATGATACCTATTTTTACCTGGTTCCTGTTCTGATAATACTTCTTCTGGGTGAAATATTCATTACACGACCTGCAGCTCTTTCGAGGTGGACAATTGAATAATAAGTATATAAATAAGATCAAAGAACAATTTAATAAATTAAAAGCCTATTGCAAAAATTTTTGGATAAAGCTTAAGGCTCATTTAACAAGAGAAGTTAAGTATAAAACTGCAAAATACGTCTGCCTTACAGTAATGATTTTGGCTGCCATAATCATGGTTCTCATCGGATACAGATTAATAGCCAATACCATTTTTGTTAAAGCCTATGAAAAAGGTGATTACAAGCAGTCCCTTGAACAGAGCCTTGAATCAAATTCAATAGTGGATCCTTATCTCGTGGATTATAATCTTGGCTGCAGCTATTATGAGCAGGGGGATTTTGATGAAGCGCAAACGTATTTTGAGAAGTCTCTGATGTATGATATTCCGGAAAAAAAGGAATGCCCGGTAAGGATTAATCTGGCGCTTACAATTACAAAACTTATAGATTTCGAAACCATAAACACTCAATATGCCTCTTTTAAACAGGGAGAAGAGGTTGACACAGAAGAACTGGCCGGGCTTATAGAGGATGCAATTACTCAGCTGCAAAGTGCAAGAGAAGTCCTTACACAGGTTAATTGTGCAGGTAAAGAGGATGACAACGGTCATTCTGCGGAAGCCGAAAGTCTTAAAAAAGATATCGATGAAGAGATTGATATTTTAAAGCAAATGCTAAAGGAGCTTGGACAGGATTCATCCGAGGAGGATGATACTGAGCAGCAACAAAAGGAAGAAAATCAAAAGGATAATGAAAATTCTTCCGAAGATAATTCAAATTCCACCAGTGATTCCAGGGAAGAAAAAATAAAGGAAAAAATGGAAGAACAGCAAAGAGATGCACTGAAGGAACAAAATGAAACTCAGAACATGTATGAAGAATATGAGTATTTTAACTCTGATGAGTTTATGGAAAATGGTTTTGACTCACAATATGGGCAAAAAAACTGGTAACCTTCATGGCACCCTGGCTCATCACAAAAATCTCACGACAGAAAATGTACTGTCGTGAGATTTTTTTCGTATACAAAGATGTATGGTATAATTTAGAAATAAAATATCGGATAAATACAATCGCTAAAATGTAGTATTTAAATAATTTTATGAGGGAGAAAATAAAATGCCAAAAAAACTTAAAGAAGTATATTCAGCAAAGGATCTTAAGGAAGGAGTAATAATCGCAGGAACAATTCTGTATTCTTTTCTGGACGATAATATAGTTAGCGAAGAGACTAAAAAGCAGATTATGAAAAAGCTTTATCTGCCATCCAATGCATCATTAACAAGACATTATGAACCGGATGTTATTCAAAATGTTTATGGTAAGTATGAAGTAGATAAAGATGGTGACCAAATCTATGGTGATGAAGCTATTATGACAAGCATAATGCAATCAGATAATGGAACACTGTCCGAAGATTATATAGATGTTGCGGGAGGATATTTAAAGAACGCATATCTTTATTATCTTAGTGATGATACAGATGATATGATGGAATATTATAAGAATTCCTTGCAGGAACTATCGAAGCTTTTAAAGGATAATGAAAGTAATATTATATTTGAAAGTAATGCAGAACATGATTATTTTAAATATCTTCAGCAAAAAATAGATATTCTTGCCAATGGTGAAAGCTTAAACGATAGATATAAGACAGATATGGCTGAAGGACTTCTTTGGAATTATAACGCTAAGGTACGTTTTAAGTCAGCAGAGGGTAGTATTTATAATAATGAATTTGTACCGGTCGTAAGTGATTACGGCAATAATCTAAATACACATGAATTTTTTAAAAAAATCGAAAAAACAGGTATCGTACAGGCAATAGTCGGAGAAACCAATCTTCATAATAAATTTGAAGAACATATCAAGAATGGCAGTGTTGGAAGAGCAGAGCTTATAGAAGAAGCAGTTCTCCAGAAAAACAGATTAAACAAGTTTATTGGAATGACAAAAGAAGAATTTGAACCATACAGGGAATTATTTGACGGTGACTACGAAAATCTTCTAGGTGAAAATATGGGCATTAAAGAAACTTTATATGATGCCGAAGCCAAGCAGAAGATTCTGTCATACGGATGGCCTGTTGAGGACGTGCCTGCTTTGACTTTTCTATATCGTACTCTTAAAGAAACAAGTTCTGCTATTGCAGATATAGAAAAATCCGCTCAGGAATTGAAGGATAAGGGTGATAATCTGTCAGAAGAAGAAAAAAATCAACTGAAAGATTTAAATGATAAAATAACCGCTTTTAATGAACTTAAAAGTTGTTGGAATAATGTTGAAAATACAAATAATATCACATTAGATTCACGACAAAGACTTATGGACAGAATAATAGCTATTACAGATGAATCAATTGATTCCAATAGCTTTAAGTACTGCAGAGCCTATGCGCAAAAAGCTAAAGACAGAGTTTTGTCTACTGAAGACAAGATTCTTATGGCCGGTAGTTTAAGGGATATGTATAACATTCTTGAAGAGGATGATCCAAGGCTTATGAGATCTTCATCTCAGTTTAGGAAAATGAAAAAAAATCTTGAGAAATATGTAAATATTTCTGAAAAATTAGAAAATACAACAAATTATAGTCTCGAAAAATTGAATGATAATAAGTATAGAGTGCAAAGGGATGAGACAATAGCAGCCATAGAAGAATATCTTACCTATAAATCAATGGAACTGAAAGATCCTAAAAAGTCCCATAAGAGGTCTGCCCTTGAAACGAGACGTATAAAAGATGCAGAAGCTTTGCTTTATAGAATAAAATATGAGGATTCTTTCGAAAAAAAGCAACTGCTATCAGAAGAAAAAGAAGTTAAAGAAAAGAAAAATGCAAGAATTATGCCTTCCCGAAAGGAAAGTTCCTATGAAAAGTACATGGAGCTGTATACAGGCTATTATGAAATAAATACTTCAAACAGAATTCTTGTAGACAATGTTGCAAAAGTAATGGCAGTTACTAAGCTTCATAATGACAATAAAGATGCTGATATTGTTGAGGAAGAAGTAACAAGACTTGCCAAGGAATATAAGGAAAAATATTTACTTGAAGTAGCTGATGTAAATGATTTAAAAGAAGCCATTAAAAATCCGGAAAAATTACATGAATTCGGAGAGAATAATATAAAAAATATTTCTTCCCTTGGTGACATGGTTACAAACGATAAGGGTTATGAGGATTATATAAAATATATGAGAGAATTATATAAAAATATTACTTCTCCCGAAAGAAAAGCTCCCGAATATCAGAATATTTTTAATGCAGTAGAAGAAATTGCATATCTTCCACTAAAGCTTAAAGGATTAGATGTAGATGAGATCCAGAAAACACTTGAGAATAATACTGCCAAAATCCTTGTTAATGCAAATAAATTTTTAAATGATCATCCTAAACATACCGGAATTGAAGATGAAATTTTTTATGTATTGAGAGGAGTAACTAAAAGAGCAGGAAGATATAATCTTGATATTGCAAGTTGTATTCAGACAATGGTGGATAAGACTAATGAGAAACGTGGAGTGACAGATATTCAAAGCAAAGATTATGTCGATCTTGAAGATGGATATAAAGTAAAGAAAATTCAAGGAACGAATTTACGCGATGTGGAGCAGGAAAAATATGATGAATTAAATAAACGCTATATTATTAATAAAAAAGCGGTTGAAGATAATAATGGAAATATTAACCAGATAGCTGATGAAGGTCGTAACTCCAATATAGAGTTAGAGGCATTGCTTCCTGAAGAAAACGAAGATAATGAAAATGTAAAAGAAGAAAATCCTGTAAAACAGGATAATACTGAAAAAGAAAAAAATTCTGTAAAAGAAGCTAATGCTGAAAAAGAAAAAAATGATGTAAATGTTATTGACATGAATACACTGGTAAATAAGCTTCCGGCACAAAACAATAGTAGAAATAGTAATATCAAAGAAAAAGTCGAAATTTTTGAAGGAAAGCGAACCATTAACAATGTACAGAAAAAAACAGAATACAAAAAGGTAAAATAATTAATAGAGCTATACCCCACTTGCACATAGTGGCATTGGTGTGATATTATGGTGGTTAGCTAAGGCTAACTTTTGTTAGCACAGCCTAATTAAATGCGAATAAATCGCTATTTGCTTTATGCAGAAAGGGTGAAAAAATGGATTATTTACAGATTGAAAAAGTAATCGGTAGAGAAATTATTGATTCAAGAGGAAATCCTACAGTTGAGGCAGAGGTATATCTTGCAGATGGTACAGTAGGACGCGGAGCAGCTCCTTCAGGCGCATCAACAGGTGAGTTTGAGGCACTTGAGCTTCGTGACGGAGATAAATCTAAATTCGGTGGAAAGGGTGTTTCTAAGGCAGTTGAGAATGTTAATACCATTATCAACGATGCACTTATCGGAGTAGATGCTTCTGACATCTATGCTGTAGACGCAGCAATGCTTAAGGCTGATGGAACCAAGGATAAGAGTAAGCTTGGTGCTAACGCTATCCTTGCAGTTTCAATTGCAGCTTGCCATGCAGCAGCACAGTCACTTGATATTCCACTTTACAGATTCCTTGGTGGTGTTAACGGAAATAAGCTTCCTGTTCCTATGATGAACATTTTAAATGGTGGTGCTCATGCTACTAACTCAGTTGATACTCAGGAATTCATGATCATGCCGGCAGGTGCTAAGAGCTTTAGAGAGGGTCTTCAGTGGTGTACAGAAGTATTCCATGCTCTTCAGGCACTTCTTAAGAAAGAGGGAAAGGCTACATCAGTTGGTGACGAAGGTGGTTTTGCACCTGACCTTGACAGCGATGAAGATACAATTGAGCATATCCTTCAGGCTATTAAAGATGCAGGCTATGAGCCCGGTAAAGACTTTGTTCTTGCTATGGATGCTGCTTCATCAGAGTGGAAGGGATCACAGAAGGGCGAGTATGTACAGCCTAAGAGTGGCAAGAAGTTCACTTCAAAAGAGCTTGTTGATCACTGGAAGAGCCTTGTAGACAAGTATCCTATCTATTCTATCGAAGATGGTCTTGATGAAGAAGATTGGGAAGGCTGGCAGTATATGACAAAGGAAATCGGCGACAGAGTACAGCTTGTTGGTGATGACCTCTTTGTTACAAATACTGAGAGACTTTCAAAGGGTATTGAACTTGGCGCTGGTAATGCAATCCTTATCAAGCTCAACCAGATTGGTTCTGTTTCCGAGACACTTGAAGCTATCAAGATGGCTCATCAGGCAGGATTCTCAGCAATCGTTTCACACAGATCAGGTGAGACAGAGGATACAACAATTGCAGATCTTGCAGTTGCTCTTAACGCAGGTCAGATCAAGACAGGTGCTCCTTCAAGATCTGAGCGTGTGGCTAAGTACAATCAGCTTCTTCGAATTGAAGAGCAGCTTGGCGAGAGCGCTTGCTACCCTGGATTTGGTGCTTTCAGAATCAAAGATAAAAAGTAATTAAAATATGATATACTAAGGCTGTCGCAGTAATGCGGCAGCCTGTTTTTTATGATATAGGAAATTTCTCCGAAATTCCTATATCATAAAAAACGCTCCGCTATGGATGCGCACTCGCGCGATAGGAATATGTTGCATAAATGCAACCGCGCTCGGCGCGAGAATGTCGCAAGCGACATTCTTTGT
>JAILBM010000160.1 GCA_024680925.1 Butyrivibrio sp. | reverse complement strand
TGTATTGCCCTTACAGCCAATGCAGGACAGGGAGCTAAGGATGATTATTTAAAGGCCGGGTTCGATGATTATCTTGCAAAGCCTATAAACAGTAATCAGCTTGAGGAAATGATAAGACAGTATCTGCCTGAGGATAAAGTTATTGAAGGCAGTGGAATTGAAAATAATGAAGAGAGCAAAAACAGTACCGGTGAAGGCTCTCAGGATACTGAAATCAGTGAAGAAGATGTACTTTATAAAATTCAGGGTGTGGATATAAATGAAGCTGTGAAGAACTGTGGCAATACAGATATATTACGAGATGTGGTAAAAGGCTTTTATATAAGTATTGATACCGAATCGGAAAATATTGAGAAATTTGCAGGTGAGAAAGACTTTAGAAATTATACTGTGGCAGTTCATGCCTTAAAGAGCTCTGCAAGACTTATAGGAGCCATGGAACTTTCTAATATGGCAGCTTATCTTGAACAGTGTGGAAATGATGAAAATGACAGCGAAATACAGAATAGAACTGCTGAATTATTAAAGCTATACAGGAGTTATAAGGATAATCTCTCTATAGCAGTGGAAGATGAAAAGAAAAATGAGGATCTTCCGGAGATTGCCGGCGATGAACTTTTGCAGGCATTTTCTGATATGAAGGAGCTTATAGAGGCCTATGATTATGACACTGCAGACGGAATTTTGAATATGCTCTCGGAATACAGTATTCCTTCTGACTACAAGGACAAGTTTGATAAGGTAAAAGAGCTTATGGTTGCAGTAGATAGAGATGCTTTATTGACAATTCTTTGATATAATTTAGATAAAGTCTCATAATGTTGATTTTTGTATTTATATAGAAAGGTTATTATGGATAAAAAAGTTCTCCTTATAGGTGGCGGAAAAAGCTTCATGGTAACTTCAATTGCAAAAGAATTAAAGGATAAGGGTTTTGAAGTTATACAGGCCAATCCTGATGTGACTGAAGTGGAGCATATTGAAAATAAGCCTTCCTTATATCTTATTTACATTGATGATATCGAAGATATGGCTGAGTTTTTTGTGTATTTAAGGGATAGGGTCTTCGAAGATGATCTTAGTATCAGCATTATCGGTTCACCTTCGGAGGTTGAGAAAATTGTGGGAAGCAAGGGCAGTGAAATGCTTGCCGCAGTTTTTGAACGTCCGGTAAACGTTAAAGAGCTTGGACAGAAAATGCTTGAACTGGTTTCCAAGGAAGATAAGCGTCTTCAGAAAAAGCGTATTCTGGTTGTGGATGATGACGGAGTTATGCTTAGAACCATAAAGAGCTGGCTTTCAGCCAAATATCAGGTGTTCATGGTTAATTCGGGAATGGCGGCAATAACATTTCTTGCCACAAATGCAGTTGATCTTATTTTGCTTGACTATGAAATGCCTGTAACTACCGGACCTCAGGTTTTAAAAATGCTTAGAAGTGAATCTTCAACGTCCAAGATACCTGTTATGTTTCTTACGGTAAAAAGCGATAAGGAAAGCGTTATGCAGGTGGTTTCACTAAAGCCTGAAAAATATCTGTTAAAGACTATGCCACCGGAAGAACTGGTGGGCAATATTGATGACTTTTTTGAAAATCAAAAGGTAAAAAATTATCAGGAAACTTTATAAGTAATCTGAATTAAAGAAATAAAAATGTGTTGGCGGGAGCATATTTTTATAAATAAAAACAGGGGGAGAGTTATTTGAATAGTTTTGTTGAGAAAAATTTTGAGCTACTTCGGAAAATAGAAGCATTCTTTTTTATTATATTGGGGGCTCTTTTGGCAAGCTTTTCGGTAGCCTGTATATTACTGCCAAATGATGCCATAGATTATGGTACTGCGGGAATAGCAATAATTATAAGTAAGCTGACCGGGGCAAATCTTTCCATGTGTGTATTTTTGGTATTTTTGCCTTTCCTTATAATGGGACTGGTTTTCCTTGGAAAAGAATTCTTTATAAGAGCTGTAGTTGGATCTGTCTTTTATATAATTGGTCTGGAAATATTTGAAGAAATTCCTTTTGAACTTAATACAGAACATTTTATAGCGGTCGCTTTTGGAGGTGCAATTCTTGGTGCGGGTCTTTCTCTTATCCTAAGATTCGGAGGCTGTATTGACGGGTCTGAGATATTTGCGAACCTGGTAATCAATAAAATCTCTGCAAAGACAGGTAAAAACCGCAGTATGACCAGTATACTTATTGCCTTTAACGCATGCGTTTACATAGCTGTTTTTATTCTGATAAATCAGAACAGCGCACTGCTGAGTCTTTTGGTATATGTTGTGGCTACAGCAATAATAGACCACTACACAGACCATTTTGAATCCATAAAGATGGTTACAATAATTACCCAGGAACCCGATACTCTTGTTACAAGAATAAAAAATGAAATGAATAAAACCTGTACTATTATGGATTCCTTTGGAGCTATTGCAGGAAATAATAAAACACTGATTTGCTACGTGAATTATTTCGAACTTCAAAAGCTGAGAGGTATTATTAAAAGTACTGCAAAAAAAGCCTTTGTAACAATATTGACTATAGATGAGATTATTTGAAATAAGAAAATATTTATATCAGGTTAAAAATGATAAATAAAAAACTCTGCCAAGATAAGCTATATCAGCTCTTTTGGCAGAGTTGTATTTTATTCTGTTATAAGCTTGTAACCATTGGTGATCACATTACTCATATCGCCTTCAAATCTTGTAATATAGCTGTCTCCGGTTAAAATCCAGGTACTGTCATCATCAAGAAATACAACAACATTTCCTGCTGCTCCATCGGTATTTATAGCACCTGTATAATCAGATGAAACCATATTTATTACAAGA
>JAILBM010000132.1 GCA_024680925.1 Butyrivibrio sp. | reverse complement strand
TATAAACCTCCTAGCCCATTGCTGCATATTGAAGTGCTGAGAAAATCTTTTTACTCTTTATAAAAGCGCCTTCAATCTTACAGACTATAATGGCTATTTATTCTTATGATGCAAAAGAAAATATTCTTTAACATCAGCTTTTTTGTACATATGTAAAATACGACATATTATTATAATACTTTTTGATATATAAATACAAATCCTTTGAAAAATCAAACCAATTTAAAAACAAACAAAATATTATTATTTTCTTTTATTCACATCTAAATGAATTTCATCATTTTTTATTGCCAAACTCTGTCTGTACTTTTTCATAACTGGCAATGTCACCTATATCAAATCTATGACCTTCACTACCATCTGGCTTTACCATCTTCCAGGCATACATATTTGTCTTATGTGAAAGCCAAGCCGCATAGCTTCCAGGTGCATCAGCACTACAGCCCTCAGACAAAGCCTCATCAATCCTTTTTATATCTCTTCCATAATAGAAATAAAATGGTGGTACCGCAAAATTGCCCTTAGGCTCTAAAGGCTTTTCTTCGTAAGATGTTATTTTATTAGTTTCATCTATTGTAATAATGGCAGTTTTCTGCTGCTTAGCCAGTTCGTTTTCTTCATGACATGTAATGCAAGAACATCCTTTATCAATTGCAAAATCAATAAAATCAGACAACTTAAAATCTATAACATTATCTCCTGCAACAATCAGATAGCCGTCATCATCATTAATTTCTCCGGATTTACCAAGTGCAAACTGTATATCTTTAACAGCACCAAGTCTATGCTCATTATCTGTTGAACCATCGTCCAATATAACTATTGGTACATTATAATTCTGCTCTTTTGACCAGTTAAGAAAATACTCATAAAACTTATGATTACTTACAACTATAATCTCAGTAATCTTTTCTCCAACTGTATCTAATACCCAGTTCAAAATAGACTTATCTGCTACTTTTAATAAGGGCTTTGGAAAATTTTGGGTTAGCGGGTATAACCTTGTGGCATACCCGGCTGCCAACACAATACATTTCATATAATTAGTCTCCAATTTTCTGCATTGCCATTACTCCATCAGCACTATGGCAAAAACAACTGCTATATTTATCTTTTAATGATGGATATTTTTCCAAATACTCAGTTCTTACCTTATACTCAATCTCATCTTTATACTTAGGATCAACAAGAGCCATGCAACAGCCTTTAAATCCAGCTCCTGAGAACCTTCCACCATAAATTCCAGGCGTATCTCGCATAATCCAGTACAAACTTATTAGCTCTGGACATCCACATTCATAAAGACCTATTGAACTTTGACCGCTTTCAAACATTAATTTACCATACTTAGTTAAATTACCCTCTTTCCAGGCAATAGCACCTTCTTTAGCTCTTTTCATTTCACTATAAAAGTGATCCGTCCTCTTACAAAAAACATCTGGAAGCCTGTCTCTATACTGTACATAAACTTCCTCTGGAACCTGTCGAAGTCTTGTATTTGACAATTTATCATATTCAATTCCCGCATAAGCCATCAAATTATATGCACTTACCTTGCATTCATCCACACGCAGATTATATTTACTGTTTGTAAGATTTCTTTCAAGACCGCTAAAAAATATTCCAATCTCATAATCAGGCATATTGGATGACTGTTTTATCTGCTCGTATTCATTAGTCTCACAATCCAAATATAATAAAGAATCTTTTTCGCAAAGAACTTCACAGCTCTGATCAAGAATCCCACAGTTAACTCCTACATAAACATTTTCAGTTTTCTTTGCATATTTTATATATTCCGATGCCTCGAGCTTAATATTATTCACATTGCATAAAGCTTGAAGGAAGCAGATTGTGACCGCTGCAGAAGATGAAAGACCTCCAATAGGCAAAGAGCCCTCAATCACACCACATACTCCATATTTAAGCGGATAATCTTCGCTTAACATTTTGGCAGCACCTCTTAAATAATCAGCCCAGTCACCAACCTTTTCATCCTGCACTTCTCTTACAAAAAACTGAACACGACTGGAAAAATTCAATGACTGAACTTCGACTACGCCATTATTTTTGCGGCCATAAGCCATATGTATTCCTTTATCAATAGCCATCCCATTGACTATTCCACCCTGATGATCTATATGCGCACCAAGTGGAGATATCCTATATGGGCAAAAGGCTATCGCATCTGGCTCTCTCTGATATATACTGCAAAATTTACTAACACAATCATAGTTTTTTTCTTCCAAAATCTTACCCCTCTTTATAAAAAAAATTTCTTACTCTGCCACCTTCTCTGTCTTAAATGCCCAGAACTTGTTGATAATAAAGTTGATTGGCACACTTACAAGAAGATTGATGATAGGTGCTATAAACTCTGAAATTCCAAGTACCTGTACCCAGAGAATCAGAAGAACTGAATTCAGGAAAAGACCTGTAAATGAATATGAAATGTAAGTCTTAATAAGAGCTTTCCACCATACTCTCTCCGCTCCCTCTTCCTTGGTAAATACCATCTTGTTGTTCCAGTAATAAGAC
>JAILBM010000089.1 GCA_024680925.1 Butyrivibrio sp. | reverse complement strand
TTTGTTCTGTCAGGTATTGTCGGCATGTTATAGATGATCATTTTTACATGCTCCTGATCACATCCTGCATCTGTCATATTTATTATCATTTCCATAAAAATGGCTGTAGCCATAGGCCCAAGGCCCCCTACTACTCCCAATATCCCCATAAGCTTTTCTCCCTACTCCTCATTGTATTGCCGGATACTGCGTGCGGTCATAGTTATGTGACAGATTATTGGCATTGGAATATGCCATCAGCTCAGCATCTGTCATGTAAATACAGGTTAAAGGGGTTATTCTTGGAGTTGTATCAAAATGATGCCACCCTTCTCCTATATCCACCAGGTTCCAGAAGTGCTGTGTTTTTGCAGGTATCTTCTGTATTATCATTGTAGTAATTCCGGCTCTTGAAATAAGGGCATGGGCAGTGGATGCATAAACAAAGCAGTCACCCTTTTTATCATGAAGTCCTTCAAAAGCACCTCTGTTATAATTAGTCTTATCTGAATGATTTTCATATCTTATATTTGATTTGATCCATCTATAGATTGTTTCAAGCTTCTGATAACCCGACATTTCAGGTGTTATTATCCTTGAAATTACCGCATCGGCCATGGCATTTATGGTAGCCTGATCATAGCTTCTCTCGGCTATTGTTATTGTAGCTGTTTGAGATGTTGTGTTACCTGCTCTGTCTGTTGCCGAGTAAGTAACACTGTAGGTTCCTGCTGCCGATAGATTAACGCCTCCGCTGTCTATCTTTAAGGCAATATCCTTATCACAGTTGTCTGTGACACTTACACCGCTTCTGTAAGAAAGACTGTCGCCTATATAGATACTTCTGTTACGCACTCCCGAAATCACCGGTGCCTCTGTATCATTTTGAAGTATTAAGGTCACTTCCTTTTCAGCCTTATTTTGTCCACCATCAACTGCTATGATTTTGGCTTTTTGTGTTCCGGTTTTTGTAAAATCAGGACCATTTTCAAAGGAAAGAGTAACCTCTGTAGCATCCTCTACGCTTACAACAAAATCCTCCAGAGTAAAATTACTGGTTGTATATCCATTAAGATTCTGAACCTCAAGTTTGGGAGCTATGGTATCTACAACATGAATAGTGCTGGCATACATTCCCTTACCCACCATAAGAACCACTACATAATCACCTACTTCATTTGTTTTTACAGCCCCGAATCCTGACCACCTTTGAACCTTTACATTTTCATCCGTTGTTGGGAGCAGAAATTCTTTAAGGGCCGGAATATCTTCACCGGCTTCAATGGTAAGTTCTTCATATATTGGCTGAATCGTCAGGTAAGAAGTAACCGTAGTTACATTTCCTCCCTCGTCCGTTACATCAATAAGAATCTTTTGCTTACCGTAATCTGTGTAATCAGGCTCAGTGTTATAAGCGATAGTTGTACTTGTAACATCCTCAACCTTTGTGATAAAGTCCTCTGCCGTTACACTTTGTCCTGCTTCAAGAATAATATCTTTTCCCTCTGCCACAGGAGCTGTAGTGTCTTTTACTTCAAGAGTACAGTCATAGGTATATAAAAAAGACTTAATCTTAATATTCTTAACTCCAATGGTAAAGGTATCTATTACAGAAATATTTTTTCCATCAACGGATATGATCCGGGCATCGATATTTGATTTCTTTTTAAAATCTTCCGCATATATAGGAGTTCCTGCCTCGGTTTCAGCATATTTGTAGATTCGCGAAGAATAATCGCTGTAAAAGAATGCGCCAACTGCGCCTGCAACTATAAAAGCAACAAACGTAGTTATAAGTATTTTTTTCATCAAGCCCCCTCACGACTAAAAATTCAAGTTATAAGCATATTATTAACGCAATACAGATAGTCTTATAATATCACCTATGAAGGTTTTCAACAATAATTCGTATCAAAATAATACAATAAATAATTGATTTTTAAGGCTTTTCACTAAATGCCCCTTCAGAAAATCTCATATTTTATTTTTAGCATTATTCTGACATAAACTTAGCAATAATAAATGTGCATACACTTCAAAAAAATGGTATACTATTCAAAGTTTAATTTTTTAATGAGGGTTTTGAAAGGTGGTTAAATCATGACATTAGAAGATGCAAAAAAGAAACTCGCAGAGTTTGGACAGGAACATGTCCTTAAATATTATGATGAGCTTTCTGAAGATCAGAAGAAGGCTTTACTTTCACAGATTGAGCAGACAGATTTTGCTGTTCTTGAGAATTGCAAGCACAGAGGAGAAGCCGGACAACGTGGGAAGTTCGAGCCTCTTGCAGCTATGCAGCTTTCTGAGATTGAAGCCAAAAAAGATGAGTATACAAAGGTTGGTATCGAGACTATAAAGGCAGGTAAAGTTGCTGCTTGTCTTCTTGCAGGTGGTATGGGAACAAGACTTGGTTCTGATGATCCTAAGGGCATGTATAATATCGGTCTTACAAAAGACGTATTTATTTTCCAGAGAATTATAGAAAATCTTCTTGATACGGTTAAGGCTGCCGATAACACATACATTCACTTATTCATTATGACCAGTGAAAAAAATCATGAGAAGACAACAAGCTTCTTGAAAGAAAAGAACTTTTTCGGATATCCGGAAGATAAGATTACTTTCTTTAAACAGGATATGGCTCCTGC
>JAILBM010000088.1 GCA_024680925.1 Butyrivibrio sp. | reverse complement strand
ATATTGATATTCCTGACATGGACGAGGCACCAATTGTTGAGACACCGGATAAAACTGAGGAATAATTTCCAAAATACATGACTTTTTGTCGCTTTGCTCCAAAAGTCATGCAAATAGGCCGTTTGAAGGCGACTAACGTCGCAGGGCCTATTTGCCTCTTGAATTACTTTATTACGAAACCCGCAGTAAATGCGCGTTTCTGATTATAGGTAACGAAAATATATAATTTTTAAATACTAATCAACTTTTTACCACATCTCTAGATTCTTTCAGCTACACCCACTCAATTATAAAACATCACAAAATGCGCAGTTTCTATATGCTGAGTAAAGTTCTCACTAAAGACCTCATCATAGATACGGTTATCAGTATTATCCAAAATAACGATATCTCCTTTATTAAAGGTCTCATCCTTTCCCTGAATATGAACGGGAATATCCCTTAGACTAAACTGTATAAGATCAATAAACTGAATTGCACCGCTATTATAATAAACAACTTCCCTGGTATCTTCAGGGTCTGTTTCCTTAATGGCATATATCATTTCTGTAATCTCTGCATCCATATGGTCGAAAGCATTAAACTGAACAACATAATGCACGCAGCCATGAATAGATAAGCCAATCTGCATGACAATAACAATTACAAGAAGCCATTCTTTAAGCTTTACTTTCTTACAAAGAATTATAATCACAGATACGATCACAGTAACAATAAGTCCAAAGACAAAGCACTGCCAAATATAGGCTCCCATATCCCAATCGCTTGTGCCGTACTCGTTATGGATCCAGTAGCTAAAGCCCATAATAAAGAAACCGCTCATCTCCTGAAGCCCCGCCTTTACAACGTGGGAAGCCGAAGTATAGCACGTAATAAGCAGCACCAAAATACAACCTGCCTGTCCCAGAAGAAATCTATTAATATCCATAGCCTTATCCAGCACGAATACTATCCCAAGTGGCATAAGGAGAGCCAGGTAATTCTCTGTATATCTTCCGTATATTACAGAATCCACCCTGAAATAAATGTTATTAAACACTGCACTTATGATAATTCCCAGCACAGCTGAAAAAACGATATACAAAAAGGTAAGTCCGGTGCCATCGGCATATTTTTGACGCAGGTCCGCGACTGCGCGCTTCAAAGCACCAAAAAGTCCCCACCAGACAAGGCCGTAGCTTACAGCTGTGAGATAAAAGATCTTTCCAAAAAATCCCACGAATAAATCCTTAATTCCATCAGGATTAAGAAGTCCCATAATTCTTTCAAGCTGTCCGCTAAAGGTATTGATGTTACTTGCTCCAACAACCAGAGCCTTCTGCATTATTCCACTCACAGCAATTACAATGGAAAAAATTACTACAATACCAATAACTACTATTCCAATAATCTGATTTCTTGAAAGTCCTGCAACAACAGTTTTTGAGCCAATATTTTTTGAGGAAGCCTGGGCTTTACCTGTATTTTTTTCAGTTACTTTTTTTCCCTTTGAACCCTTTATGACTTTTGCATTACCGGAATTTGTTGCTCCCTTAGAAGCATCTGCCACTGAATTTTCTGCAATCCCACTCTTGCCACGTTTCAAGTACAATACATAATCCCAAACCAGGCATACAATTCCTGCAATCACCAGGGCTACATTTCTCTTATGAACGGTGTAGCTATACAAAAGTACCAATACAAAGCCGCAACCAAACAAAATCTTATTAATTCCATTTTCATCTGCATATCTCTGGAAAAGTCTTACAGACAATATAAAGCAAAAAAGAATTACAACCTCTGCCAGGGTCATCTCCGCAAAAAACATAAACGCAGGATAGGAAGCTCCGACAACGGCTATAAGTGCAAGCTTTGCATTATTTATACCCTCATCTGTGACCATACCCTCAGGTTTTTGGTCTGAATTTTTGCCAATAAAGAGTCTGTACAAAATCCTATATATAAGAACCGCAGAGACACCGAGCAATACAAAATTAAAAAATACTGCAATTCTATAGCTTGCCACGGAACTGCTGCCCCCAAGTATAAGAGCCGGCAGTAAAAACAGGGTATAACCCGGAGCATAATAATTTCCAAGGCCTGTTATCTTTGACCAATCCCAGCCAAGAATCATGGCAGAATAGGACCAATATCCGAATTCATCAGGAAAAAGAACCATAGAATAAATCCAGCCAATCATAAAAAGAAAAATAAATCCAATTATTATAAGATATGCTCCCAAAAATAAGGTTGAAAGCTTTTTATTACTACTATTCACTTAAGTATACCCCCGCAAGTATTATTTATTTTGAACTGCACTCTGCAATACATATAGCAGATGCAGCAGTTCCGGCATTTTTAAAAGTCCCGAAAGCCTTACAAATTTAAGCTTCCACTCAAGACTTTTCCATTTTACATTTCTAAAGGCACTTTGATATATACCTTCAGACATATATTTTCTTGCTTGACCTTTTTGCTTTAATAAATTTCCGCCAAAGTTTTCTTTATTAAAAAAGCATAGCCTGCAGCAAATCGCATAAGATTTTATAACTCTGGCAGAAAAGGCATCATCCAAGGTCTGCAGTTTTTCCTTAATTTCTTTGGTAGATAAATGACTCTCTACCTTTTCTTTATATATCTTATCCTGTAAATAGGCAAAAACAGCCATGTCCTGCTCTACTCTGTCAGGCTTATAGCGATTTGTTATAGATGAATTCTCACCCTTATGAATACAATAATGATATAGCCTGTCTGTAAAAAAGCCTATCTTTGTAGCCTTTGCCAGACACTCAAAATTAAACACCATATCGTCCAAGACCTTAAGTGCAGATGGGAAATATAAATCATTTTCTACTAAAAAGTTCTTCCTGTATATCTTATCCCAGGGAGCCGCAATTGATATATCACTGCTTACAGGAGCAAGATAAGAATAAAGAGTTCCACATTGCATGGATATCATATATTCCCTGCTTTCGGTATAATATTCCTTCATGCCATGATCCCAGTTTTCTACTCTGGTGCTTCCATCCTCCTGCTCAAAATCTCTAAAGCCGTTAAACATTACAATATCACAACCCGAATCACATATTTTCCTGAAAGCCTTCTCCACATAATCATCCTCAAGATAATCATCCGGATCCGCAAACATAACGTAATCTCCGCAGGCTTCCTTAAGTCCTATATTTCTGGCTGCCGCAGCCCCGGCATTAATTTGGTGTATTACTTTTACAGACAGCAATCCATGCTTTAAGGCATACTCATCACATCTTCCCCCGGAGCCATCTGTTGAACCATCATCCACAAGTACAACCTCCAGGGCTACCCCTTTTCCACAAGCTCCCTGCCTGTCAACACTTTCAAGAAATCTGTCAATATAGGAAGCCACATTATATACAGGTACTATCAAAGACACATCAAGTTTCAATCATCTATCCTCTGTTAAATACATATTTTATATAAGATTCTTAAAACATGACTTTTTGTCGCTTTGCTCCAAAAGTCATGCAAATAGGCCGTTTGAAGGCGACTAACGTCGCAGGGCCTATTTGCCTCTTGAATCATATTCTTACGAAACCCGCAGTAAATGCGGATTTCTGTAATTAACGTACAAGAATATATATTTTTTTATACAAAATATCTATAAGACCCCTATAACATATTCCTTTAAATACAAATCATTTATAAGACCCCTATAGCATATTCCTTTAAATACAAATCATCTATCTAACTATCTTTATCCAGCTTCCCTACTCTGATCCAATAATCCATACTGCGAAGCCTTGAACTATTTTCATGATACTCCTTACAGCACTTGTCAAAGTTATCATTAAGCATCTTCCTGCATCTAAAGTAGGTCTTAACCATTGCCGGTAACTGCTTTCTATCCCGGCTTACTGTAAGCCCTTTTTCACTTACATCATCATAAAGCACAGCCTCTTTTACCCCAAAAAGCTGTATGGGATGAACGTTCATATAAACAATAGCCTTACGATTTGCAGGAAGAAGCCAGCCGTTTATGGTAAGTAATTTGCCAATTATAGATAGCTTACCGGAGAGTCCATCAGCCTTTTTAAACTGAGCTGCAATGCCTCTTTCCTCCGGAGGAACTGTCTCCACATCATGAGAAGAATACCCCATAGGCTCCATCTTGTAGCCTGCTTCCAATATCCGCATATGATTATCTGCAGCATCAAGCCCCCATAAATAGTCGGGGCCTGTGCAAAAGTCCCTGACAGCTCTCTCTATAAGCTCCATATCCTTATATCTGAATCTGAATAGAGCCACAATCAGCTCACTTAGAACCTTTCTCTTTGCCATGGCACAGGTGTAGTCCGGCTCATAAAGCGCATTTACTATAAAGGTATTGCGCATGTTGTAATATCCGTTGGAGGATAACCTGTTATGTTCAGAGGATATATGCCATACCCCTATACCATTCATACTTATTATGCCCTCTGCATTTCTATGGCTGTACTCCACATCATCCATATGAATAAAAACAGGCAGAGGAAGGTTATTTTCATTTACAATATCAAAGGGAATGCAGCAATACCACCAGGCTGCATAGTCAGGTTTATTATCGACTTCATTTAAAAGAAGGCTGTTCATATCCTTAAGGTCAAGTCCTCTGTTGTAAAAAATGCAGTCTCCCTTATTCCACTTTGCTCCCGACTCGTACATAATGCATGGATCATTAAGCTTCAACATGGATCCCGATATAAAATATTTCTTATACTCCTTCTTTAACACTGTAAGAAAAAGATAAGTTCTGACTATTGCCTCAGTTTCAAGACCTATATCATCATCCATAAAAATCGAATGAGTAATCGGACTTATATTTCTGCTATTTTCCTTTGTTCCTGACCTAATCAAAGACCTGTTATATTTCATGATCTCAATAAGGCCTCTGGTAAAGCCTCCCGCACCGCCTACATTTTCATTTGGAAAAACAAGAATATTACTGTCCTTTGCAAATAAAGACTTATCCACAGTCTTTCCGTTATCCACTACAAACACCTTGAGATGACCATATAGAGGAGACCAGGGATTATTTAGGATATCGGAACTCACCTTCTCAAGATTACCGTAAAGGTATTTTTCTCTCTTAAAGGTACAGATATTTAGAGCCAGTTCCACAGGAGTTATCTTCTCCGCATCACTGTCACACTCATAACCGTAAAGCTTTGCTTCCTCAGATTTAGCCCTGAACCTGAAATAAACAATACCTTCTGTGCAATCCTTTATCATTATGGTCTGTGTTTTCTTAACAGGCGCCTTTATATTAAAATGCATTACCTGACGATTGACACTGCTTCCGTTCTCCAAAACGCAGTTGATCATGTCAACGTCGAACTCACCTTCGAATTCTGTGGTAAGACGTATGAGATTCATATCAAGGCAGGTGTATGTATTCCACTTTCCTACGGAAACAGCGTTAAAATAAGTATCCGTGGTAATCTCACTGTTTAAGGCAAAAAGAATATATTCCTTAAATTCACGCACATTTCCCAATGGCTTTATATATAAAGCCTGCTTATCTTCATCATTTTCTTTCCAAATAAGCCTTTGAAAAACCATCCACACCCCTCTTTATTTTTATAAAAAATATCCACCAAATGTTCTTCGTTAATCTATGCAATACCTGCATTAATTATGATTATATCTGTCACAAATTTTCTTTATAAGATCAGCCAAAGCCTTAGAATCTCCTCTTGGGACAAAAAAGTGCCTGCCATCCTCTTCAAAAAGTTCCCTGTTAGCCCTCGTATCTCCAAGAATCATAGGCTTACCCATCTGTTCATAGATATAGGCCTTTCCCGGAATTGTTCTGTCTGCCTTATCAATATCCTTATTAAAATGCCCGGCAAGGCACAGGTCTGCCTCGGAAATCTTTTCTGCCAGCTCCTTTTGAGAGAGCCAGTCTATAAATGTAATATTGCTATTTAGTGAGCTTTGCGCTTTCTTTCCCATATTTCCGATGAAAGTAAATCTGATATTACCGGTGTCAGAAAGCATATCGGCAGCTTCAAGAATTACATCTATTCCCTGAAGAGGAAGCCCCGTTCCAAAATAAAGCACATTAAAAGCTTCATTACTGCCATGGCTATAATTAGTCACCCCGGGTATATCACTGCTCTTAAAGACATCCCCGGCTCTTAGATACATGGCAAATGTCTTTGACCTGTCAGCTCCAAAGGTGTTACAAATAAAATCACACCCTGCCTTAGTATCGGTAACTATTATGTCACTGTTCATGCAGGCTAAGGTATCAAGTTTCTTTAAGAATCTTCCTATAATTCCATAAGGACTTACATACCTTCTATCCAAGGTCACCGTATCCCACATGGAGAGAAAAAAGTCACTGATAATCAGAGGTATTTTTCCCTCAGGGCTGTTTTTAATGCTTTTCATAACCCTTTTAATAATCACCTGTGGAAGAAATCCCAGAATTACCACATCATAAGCACTAAAATCTGTTTGTGCAGCCTTTTTTCTGATTTCAAGCATCCTCCCGGGCGCAGTATCTGCCCCGGCAAAAACGAATTCGTATTCCGATGCCTCTTCTTCAATTATGGCTGCAAACTGGGTAGAGCGAAGATAGTCTCTTCCCTTAACGGTCATATATATAACCTTTTTCTTTCTTAACAGGGTTCGCAGCTGCAACTCGCTCGTAGTGATCTTTTCTTGTATGGTATTGGACATTTTGCAATATCTTCCTATTGGCACTGATGGCATCGCCAAGGACACCTATCATTATTGTAAGAAATCCTATAATAAGCAGTGTACATCCAAATATAAGTGACTGAACGTGTCCTGCTCCTCCGACGGTAAAAAAGAAATATAAAAATCTTAATCCGATAAAAATACCCGGAACTATAGGAAACAATGATAAAAACATGAAAAATTTGAGGGGTTTATAAATAAGATATGCCCTAAGTATAGTAGACATGGCTGTTCGCATGTATCTGAACATACTTGTGGCAAGTCTTGATGGTCTTATAGAGGGATTGGTATGAATCGGCACGCTGGTTATGGATATCTTCTCTCTTCCTGCCTGCACTATGGTTTCAAGAGTATAGGTATAATCATTTACGACATTTAAATGAAGCGCCGCCTCTCTGCTAAAGGCCCTGAAACCACTGGGAGCATCGGGAATATCCGTATTTGAAGCTCTTCTTACAACCCAGCTGCCAAAACGCTGCATCTTTTTCTTAAGAGCACTGAAATCCTCAGTATCATCAATTGGCCTCTCCCCGATAACAATATCTGCCTTATGACTTAAAATCGGCTGAATAAGATGTTCTATATCCTCACCAAGATACTGATTGTCTGCATCTGTATTGACTATTATATCCGCTCCGTTTTCAAGAGCCACATCTATTCCTGCCATAAAAGCATGGGCAAGACCCTTATTTCTATGGAAGCTGACAATATAATCAACTCCCCAGTTTCGGGCAGCCGTTATGGTCTTATCTGCAGAACCGTCATTTATTATAAGATACTCTATCTCATCAATGCCATCGATATGTGTAGGCAGATCAGAGAGTGCTATTGGCAAAGATTCTTCTTCATTAAAGCAAGGAATTTGTATGATAAGCTTCATAAGAATATTCACCCCATCCCATCATATTTACTAACGAAATTATAATTATATTTTATCATATAATGAATAGCTTTAAAATCAGAAAATAGGCAAGTTCCAAAAGGAACCCGCCTATCCTTATAATTATAATTATTTAATTTTTACTTTATAAGTAATTGTCATTGGTTTTGAACCGGAAAGGTAACCTTCATTATATACTTTATATTTAATGGTATAAGTCTTACCCTTCTTGACATCAGCACCATCATTCATTGTAACTGTTAGCTTGCCATCTGAATAGGTTGTGGTAAATAAATCTTCATTGTTTTGCTGTTCTACCGTACTTATAGCAACTTCATTACCTGACTTCTTAGCCTGACCATCAATCGTTACTTCAAAGGATGGTGAAGCCATGGCAGAATTCAAAGTTGTAGACTTTGAAGACATTACAAGCTTAGGATTAACCTGCTTTGGCTTAATGGTAATATCTGATGTAGTAACAGTAAAGGTATTACCAAGGTCATTTGAAATAGTCAGTCTTAAAGCAACCTTATATTTGGTACCAGAGGTATAATCAGAATAGGAATCCTCTGTATCATTTGCATAGATTCTGGCTGTTCCGTTTGATACTTCACTAATATTAAAATACTTATAATCCGTAGAACCATCACTTGCCGCTACCAAAATAGCCCCTGTCACATAGCCCGTATATCCGGTTACCTTAGGTGTAACTGTTATATCCTGACCGGCACTTGTACTGCCACTATTATATACTGCTGTAAAGGTATTTGTACCAAGATTATCCATCAAAGAAGTATTTGGATCTTTCCAGGATAAATATGATACAGGGTTGCCTTCAGTATCTGTAATAGGAAGGTTTCCTAAAATTTTGGTCTTATTGGCTACGGTATACAAAGTACCTATCTTGGCTGTTTCATCTACTACAATAGCTCTGACTCCTACATATTTATCTGCAAGATTTACAGAGCCGTGAGGAGCCTGCAAGGTTTCAACTGAAGGACTAAATGTAATAAGTGCACTTGGATGACCTGCTTTTATACCGGTAATAGAAACACTACCAGTAGTATTATCATAAGTAGCTGAAGCAGTTACATCCATTCCACCATATTCAATTCCCGAATAGTGGGAATTATCTAAACCATAGTATGCAAATTCTTCTGCCATAGCAACAGTACGGGTAATGGTATCTCCAACTGCCACGATTGCATCACCTGAAACCTCTACTTCAGGGAGCTGGGCGCCATAGCCATATAGATAATCGGAGGTTATACACTTTCCATTTTGGTCAACGGCATATACTTCCGCAATATAAGGCTTGGAATATGTATCATCTTCAAGATTTGATAATACCCTGTTCCAATCTTTTCTGGCAGACCTGACAGTATCCTGTGCTATTACATCAAAGTCAGCATCATATAAAGTTACATGATATCCACTTGCACCATCCACATAATTCCAAGTGGTAATTATATTATCAACCCATTTTACGTTTATTTCGGAAAGCTCTATCTCAGGGGCAGCCACATAATCAGAATAATCGCTGTATTCCCAGCTAATAATACCTGTTTCACCATAATAAGACCCATGCGATACTCTAATGTTGAAATATTTATACTTTGATGCATCGGCTCTTGATACTCCGGAAGTGTAGTAATAATTGCCGCTACCACTTACATAGAACGAGCTTAAATATCTATAATTATTGTCATAGGCAGTAATACTATAGCAATAATTATCTTTATAGGTATCCGTACTTTCATCCCAGGTAAACTCATAATATATGGCACCTGAATAAGTACCCTTTGCTATACTAACTGCAAGCCCTGTAGGGGTGGTTGGTGTAATGGTAGTAGAGGTGTCTCCACTCGATGACCCGTCACTTTGTGTAGTCATCTCACTGCTATCTTCAAGTTGCAATTCATCATCAGTCAAGTCTGTGGACTGCTGATAAATACTGTCATCTGAAATATCTCCGCTTTCTGTGGCAAAAACAGGAATATTCTGTGACAGGGTGATGCTTGCAGCCAAAACAAGACAGGTCCCCCGAAGGAGACCCACCTTTCATTAATATAAATCATAATACAATTGCAATTCTACTGACGTAGATTTGCATATTCTCTATATCTTCGCAAAAAAGTCGAAGTACTTATTCCAAGCTTTTGAGCAGCTTCTTTACTGCTTATATTTTTAGCTTCATAATCTCCGAATATTTCTATGGCTTCAAGTTTATGAAGCTTTATCCTGCTACGGCCCTTATAATTTCCTTTCTTTGCTGAAGCTGCTATTCCTGCACTTCTTCTGGAATCTATATATTTACGTTCTGTACTGTAAAGAGACTTTAGCAGCTCATAGTACTGTTTTCTGTTTGAATCATCTATTCGTAAATTGGGACTTACTATATCATTGCCATAGCATATAACCTCTAACATCTTGCGGCAAATTATAGAACTTCGATTTCCCAAGGTCCCTATGGAATCAATTTCAATAGACTTATTCTGCCTTGGATTAACATACATTCTGTCACCGGAATACCTTGTATCAGTCCTTATAAGCCACTCAAGCTGATTTAGATAATCCATATTGCAGGATTTTAAAAGCTCCCATAAATCTTCACGATTTTTGCCTGGTGATCTTTCACTGATAAAAACCGGAATAACATTTTCTCTTACGTAAACTTCCTTATGAAGATCCAGATTCAGCCCCGGTATTCCCTGAAAAAGCTTTGTATTTAACAGGCTTATGACACTGTAATTGGGCCTTATCTCATATATAAAGCTCTCGTCTTCTCTCTCAGTATAGGTAATATCCGCAACCTTATATGTAAAATCATACTCATCATCCAGACATATATCTCCATAAGTTGTCATTTCTCTCATCTACTCACTCCCTGTTCATAACTTATTATAAGAGGATACAAGTATTTTATTATACCTGCTGTCTATCATATGCCTGTAAAATTTACGCAGGCTACCTGTAATTAATGGCGTGTTTTCCAATAAATCATATACCTTTTCAATATCAAGATTCTTTATGACAAAGCTAAGTGCTTCATTACACTCTTTAAACTTGAGACTGCTTATAACTTCAAAATATGAACTCTTTTTGCCACTGAGCTTTATTTGAGATGTGGGAAATTTATATACACGCCTATCTGTTTCTTCTTCGGAGTCTATTATCTTAAGCATTTCATCTTCATCCACCAAATTTGGAAATAGGCAGGATCCGTTATCAAAAACAGGAGCCAGACTGTACCTGTCATTTTCCTTAATAAATCCCCAGTTAGCTCCATGCCTGTCAAAATTTCCAAGAAGTGCATCCATTATATATATTCTCCAGAACATGGATATGGTCTCACTAACATTGGTAAGTTTAGAATTATCATGAAGCATCTGCATAATATCTTCATAATCATACTGATAGCTTTCCTTATCCTGATCGAGTGTACTCTCACCAACATCGTTGAAGGGGACAAACTGCCTGCCGCCTACATTAAAGTCTTTGCAGGCTACCACTTGTTGATTATTTCTATAGCCAAGATATGTATTATGGACCTCAAAACCACATAACTCAAAAATATGTGATCCTATGAATTCAGAAAAATGATTATTGCGTTTACCAAAAGCAGTTACCTTTTGGTACTTAATCATATAATCTTCTCCATCAATGGTTATTCCCTCTTTTTTCTCTGAACCACCATAGTATTTTCCGTTAAGTTCATAACCGGAAAAATCCATTGCCTCTAACATACTCATATTTCTCCATTATTGTTTCTAAACTTCATTATAATTTTGGAAATATTCTAAGTCAATAGAATCTAATATTATTTATGATTTGTAATTCTCAAAAAAAGACAGGTCCCCCGAAGGAGACCCGCCTTTTTGCCCTAAAGCAATCTAAAGTTAATTATGAGGTTTTATAAGATTACTTTGCAATCTTTACTTTGTAAGTAGTTGTAGTAGAAGGCTTGCCAGATGAACTTACATTATACTTAATAGTATATGTCTTACCCTTCTTAACTGCAGCTCCTTCCTTCATAGTAATTGTCATGGTATTACTATCTTCATCATAGGTAGTTGTAAATAAATCAGTTAATGTAGACTGAGTCATACCACTAATCGCTATTTCCTGACCTGACTTCTTAACCTGGGCTGTAACAACTACTGAAGCTGATGGACTTGATGATGAACTATCTATTGTAACTGTCTTTGATGCCCATACGAATTTTGGTGTTACTGCCTTAGGAGTAATAGTAATATCAGATGTTGTTACAGTAAAGCTTTCACCAAGATCATTGGTAATTGTATACTGAAGTGCCATCTTATATTTTGTCTTTGCATAAAGTGTATAACTGTCTTTAGCATATATTTTAGCCTTACCATCTGCATCTATGGTTCCATCTGTAGTAAATTGATTATATGCATATGTAGAATTGCTATCATTTACAAGCTCAATACTTGTTACAGTACCGGTATAACCTGAAACCTTAGGTGTTACTGTTACATAAGTATTAGTCTTGTCATATACATCTATAGTTCCGCTCAGCTTAGCTGATACAGATTTAGAAGCAGCTTTATCTATAACCTTGACTGTAAGTGCCTTATTGATAGTCTTAGTTCCAACTGTTCTGGTAACTGTGTACTTATATGAACCTGTCTCGACTGCTGTTCCATTGAAGGATACTGAAATAGCACCTGTTCCATCATTAAGAGCTTCTACAATAAGTCCACTTGATGATTTACCGGCAACACTTGCAACAGTAACATCTACAGCTGCTCCGCCATTATCTGTTGCATAAATAACTGCTGCATCTGCATCTGCTGTCTTGTTAAGTGTAACTGATGACTTACTGAGCTTAAGTCCTGTAGCTTCAGCTTTTGACTTTGTATTAACCTTAACTGCAAATGGAAGATAAATCGCATCTGACCATGTATCATCAGTGAATTTAAGATATCCATTAGTTGCCACATGAGAACCTGTCTTATTAATAGTGATGTAGTTATATCCATTATTCAATGTAGAATAGTCTACAACATAACCGCTCTGAGTTCCTTTACTCTTATTTACAAATGTTACAGCAGAGTCTGTAAGATCAGCAGCGCTGGTTACACGAATAATTAATCCTGCATCGGAAGCTCCATTTGTATAAGCAGTTACAGCTTTGCTTGAAAGTTTAATTGATGGTTTCTTATTCTCAACTTTCAAGGTAACATTCTTTGTAACTGAATAAGTAGCACTCTTATCAGCAAAGAATACATTAAATGCCAGCTTCTTATATTTTGTAGTTGCAGTATCTTTAGCTGTGATAGTAACAGTTACTACGCCGCAGTCTTCAGTCTGCGTATAATTATAATACTCTCCAAATGTCTTATCTGTTGTTGACTGGTCAAGTACAACACTACTGATTCTATTCTTACTTGAAGAGAATACTAAAGTTGTTGACTGATTCTTGTACCACAGGTTAAGCTTATCAGTCTGTGTAACCTTCACAGATCCCGCACTTACTTTAGTTTCAACAACTTTAACGACAAATTCCAATGTTGTAACAGCAGATGTGTTTGCAATACTATCTGTTACTGTACAAACAACACCAATTGTATACTTGGACCCTGCTTTAGGTAGATAGTCACCTGTATTAGCTGTAAGAATACCATCAGTTGATAATGTAAAGTGAGTTGTATCGTACTTGGTCGTATCAGTACTTAATGCTGTAGTATATGTCATACCATTTCCTACTGTAATTCCAAGATCAACCGGAAGACCATTTAGATCATAGGTTACATTCTTAGAAGTATAGGATGGTGTTTTACTTACAACTGTAACAGTTATTGTTTTTGTTGCGTTGATTTCACCGGGTGCTGTGATTGTAATAACTGCTGTACCTGTTGATACTGCTGTTACAGCTGCTGAATATTCTGATCCTTCAGTTGTTGTTGTAACTTTACCAATCTTAAATACTTTGGAATCACTGGATGTAATCTTAATGCCTTTACTC
>JAILBM010000080.1 GCA_024680925.1 Butyrivibrio sp. | reverse complement strand
GCACGCTTATTAACCTTACCTGTAACAGCTATTACAAACTCACTGCGAAGCTTATACGCCTTATCAAATACGTCTTTAGCTGTAATACTTTCATCAAAGATAATCTGAATAAGACCGGATCTGTCTCTTAAATCTACAAAGATAATACCACCTTTAATTCTATTTTTCTGAACCCAGCCCATAACTGTAACAGTCTGACCTATGTTCTGTGTAGAAAGTTCAGCACATTTACATGTACGTTTTAATCCCTTCATTGATTCTGCCATAATAATTAACCTCTTTCAAATTAAAGTAATATGCATATTAAAAATGTATCGCCCTTTGTAATAAAAACCATCTGATTTTCTATAATATATATCTTGTAAAAAAGACTGTATATGTCGAAATTATTGATTTAAAGCATCCCGGCCAAAAAACATACCGGACATAAAATCAATATTAAATTTACAGACATATATACAATATAAGATTCAAAATCAAAGCACTTTCAAATTTGCATACTGAATTATTATAAAGCAAATCAAAGCTATTTACAACATTTATTTTATTTATTATCCGTCTATTATACATCTTTTCAAATAAAAAAAAGACCATTGCTACATTTTATAAAAATATAACAAATGGTCTTAAAAAGCCAAAAGGCCAATACGGCGAATCCGCCGTATCGACCTTCTATATAAAGAAAATTAATTTAAATTCAAATTACTCGATAACTTCTGTAACCTGACCTGAACCTACTGTTCTACCACCTTCACGGATAGCGAAGCTAAGTCCCTGCTCCATAGCGATTGGGTGAATAAGTTCTACTGTCATCTCTACGTTATCACCAGGCATACACATCTTTGTATCAGCAGGAAGCTCACAAACACCTGTAACGTCAGTTGTTCTGAAATAGAACTGTGGACGATAGTTATTTACGAAAGGAGTATGACGTCCTCCTTCTTCCTCTTTAAGTACGTAAACCTGAGCCTTAAATTTCTTGTGGCAAGTAACTGTTCCAGGCTTAGCAAGAACCTGTCCACGGATGATTTCATCACGGTTAACACCACGAAGAAGTGCACCAATGTTATCACCAGCCTGAGCTTCATCAAGCATCTTGTGGAACATCTCGATACCGGTAACAACTGTTTCCTTCTTGTCATCCTTAACACCAAGAATCTCAAGTGGTTCTGAAAGGTGAAGTGTACCTCTCTCAACACGACCTGTAGCAACAGTACCACGACCTGAAATTGTGAATACGTCTTCAACAGGCATAAGGAAAGGCTTATCTGTATCACGCTCAGGAGTTGGGATATACTCATCAACTGTAGCCATGAGTTCCATAATCTTATCACCCCACTCGCTGTTAGGATCTTCAAGAGCCTTAAGAGCTGAACCCTTGATAATTGGGCAATCTTCAAAACCATACTCTTCAAGCTGCTCTGTAACTTCCATCTCTACGAGCTCGATAAGCTCTTCATCGTCAACCATATCGCACTTATTTAAGAATACTACGATATAAGGTACGTTTACCTGACGAGCAAGAAGGATGTGCTCCTTAGTCTGAGCCATAACACCGTCAGTAGCTGCTACTACGAGGATAGCACCGTCCATCTGAGCTGCACCTGTGATCATGTTCTTTACATAGTCAGCATGTCCCGGGCAGTCAACGTGTGCATAGTGTCTGTTCTCTGTTTCATACTCAACGTGAGCTGTTGAAATTGTGATACCTCTTTCACGCTCTTCCGGAGCCTTATCGATGTTCTCAAAGTCAACGATTTTGTTTACATCACTAGGTAACTTTGTAGCAAGTACCTTTGTGATAGCAGCTGTAAGCGTAGTTTTACCGTGGTCTACGTGACCAATGGTTCCGATATTACAATGCGCTTTGTCTCTGTTAAATTTCTCTTTAGCCATTTTTAATATTCCTCCTTAAATTTCTAACGGTTTTAAGCCGTATATACTAAAGTGAACACTAGGCATTATTATATGCCATTTAGTGTTATTTTTCAAGTATTAATTTAAAATAATACCAACGGTTTAATACTAAAAATTAACCGTTTTTCTGTGAAAGTACCTTTTCTGATACATTCTTTGGAACCTGCTCATACTTATCAAAGAACATTGAGTAGTTTCCACGACCCTGTGTCTTAGAACGAAGGTCTGTAGCATAACCAAACATCTCTGCAAGTGGAACGAAAGCCTTAACCATCTTACCACTAGGGATATCTTCCATACCTTCAACACGTCCACGACGTGAGTTAACGTCACCGATAACATCACCCATGTACTCTTCAGGCATGGTAATTTCAACACGCATAATTGGTTCAAGAAGTACAGGATTAGCCTTCTTCATAGCATCCTTAAATGCCATGGAACCTGCGATGTGGAATGCCATTTCAGATGAGTCGACTTCATGGTAAGAACCATCATATACATTAGCAGAAACACCAAGTACAGGGAATCCGCCAAGGATACCTGCCTGTGTAGCTTCCTCGATACCTTCACCGATAGATGGGATGTATTCCTTAGGAATATGTCCACCAACTACAGTTGATTCAAACTTAAATGTCTCTTCTGCATTAGGATCCATTGGTTCGAACTTAACCTTACAATGTCCGTACTGACCACGACCACCGGACTGCTTAGCATACTTGCTATCTACGTCAACAGGTGTTGTGATTGTTTCCTTATATGCAACCTGAGGTGCACCAACCTTAGCTTCTACCTTAAATTCTCTCTTAAGACGATCTACGATGATGTCTAAGTGAAGCTCACCCATACCTGCGATGATTGTCTGACCTGACTCTTCATCAGTATGTACACGGAATGTAGGATCTTCTTCAGCAAGTTTTGCAAGAGCATCACCAAGTTTACTCTGAGCATCCTTTGAATCCGGCTCAATAGCGAGCTCGATAACCGGCTCAGGGAATTCCATAGACTCTAATATAACAGGAGCCTTCTCATCACAGATTGTATCACCGGTTGAAGTGAACTTAAATCCTACTGCAGCTGCAATATCACCTGAGTAAACTTTGTCAAGCTCAGATCTCTTATTAGCATGCATCTGAAGGATACGTCCAACTCTTTCCTTCTTGTTCTTTGTAGCATTAAGTACATAAGAACCTGAATTACAAGAACCTGAGTAAACTCTGAAGAATGCAAGTTTACCTACGAACGGGTCAGCCATAATCTTAAATGCAAGAGCTGAGAATGGCTCTTCATCAGAACTGTGACGCTCAATCTCATTACCCTCTTCATCAACACCCTTGATTGAAGGAATGTCTGTAGGAGCCGGCATATATTCGATAACACCGTCGATGAGCTTCTGAACACCCTTATTCTTATATGCAGAACCGCAATATACAGGAACTGCCTTACACTCGATTGTTCCCTTACGAAGAGCAGCCTTTAATTCTTCAACAGTAGGAGCTTCTCCGCCATCAAGGAAATCAAGATATTTCATCTCGAGTTCTTCATCTAATTCACAAATCTTTTCGATAAGGTTATCATGCCACTCTTCAGCTAAATCCTTCAAATCATCAGGAATTTCACCGATTGAAACATCTTCACCCTTATCATCATTATAAATATATGATTCCATTTCAAAAAGGTCGATAAGACCAAGGAAATCATCTTCCTTACCAATAGGAATTTGTACAGGTATAGCATTCTTACCAAGACGGTCAATGATAGTCTGAACTGACATGAAGAAGTCAGCACCCATCTTATCCATTTTGTTAATGAAAGCCATACGAGGTACGTTATAAGTATCAGCCTGTCTCCAAACGTTTTCAGACTGAGGCTCAACACCTGCCTTAGCATCAAATACACCAACGGCACCATCAAGTACACGAAGTGAACGCTCAACTTCAACAGTGAAGTCAACGTGTCCGGGAGTATCAATGATATTGATACGATGCTCTAAAGCACCCGGCTTAGCCTTGAGATGATCCTTTAATGTCCAGTGACAAGTTGTAGCAGCAGAAGTAATTGTGATACCTCTTTCCTTTTCCTGCTCCATCCAGTCCATGGTAGATGCGCCGTCATGAGTTTCACCAATTTTATAGTTTACACCGGTATAGTAAAGAATACGCTCTGTAAGTGTAGTCTTACCGGCATCAATATGAGCCATGATACCGATGTTCCTTGTTCTTTCAAGTGGATATTCTCTTCCAGCCAAGGATTTTTCCTCCTTATTCATAATATATATAAAAAATAATCATTTAACTTTCCGTTAAAATAAAACTTAAACAGCACGAAACCGCATAAGGATAACACCTTCAGCACTCAGGATGTTTTGTGGTCG
>JAILBM010000062.1 GCA_024680925.1 Butyrivibrio sp. | reverse complement strand
AAGAACAAAGAATGTCGCTTGCGACATTCTCGCGCCGAGCGCGGTTGCATTTATGCAACATTTACCTATCGCGCGAGTGCGCATCCTTAGCGGAGCGTTTTTTATATCATAGGAAAGCAATTTCCTATGATATAAAAAACACAAGGTTAAAAAATAACCTTGTGCGATAAAAAGCTGGAAATCGGACTTGAACCGACGTCCTACTGATTACGAATCAGTTGCGCTACCAACTGCGCCATTCCAGCATGGCCATATAATTTAGACGCAAAAATAATTATAAATCGAAATCAGTTGTTTGACAAGAGAAAATCAATCTCCGTCTGCTTTTGTAAAAATTTGAATATTTTAAATACAGCCTTTTTAACAGGAAACTTTTTTCTTTGAAAGAAAGTTTCCCGTTAAAAGGCCTTTATTCATTTAACACAAAGTTTAAATCTTATTTTTTCTTATTTTTTGAAGTCTTTTTCGCAGCAGCCTTGGTTGTAGACTTCTTTGAGGATGTCTTTTTTGAAGCTGCCTTGGAAGCAGATTTTTCAATACCGGTAGCAGAACTTACCACCGCATTTATCTTCTCTTCCTGAATCTTTTCATACTTCTCTTCAATAGCTATTCTCTGCTGAGCAAGCTCTTTTTCATATCTTTCGCGAAGCTCTTTAAGAATCTTTTCTTCTTCCTTATCCTGCTTTGCTTTAAGTTCCGCAAGGCTCTTTTCGATTTCCTTTTCCTTACGGATTTCCTCTTCTTCTTTGATCTTTCTTATTTTCTTCTCCTCTTCTGTATAAGGAGTGAATGAAAGAATTGAAACAGAGCAGGGAGCAAGCTTAACCTTTATGCAATAGGCTCTTCCATCATAAGCTTTTCTTTCTGCCAGCTGCAATTCCCCGTTGGAAATGCCGCTCCCACCATATTCCAACTTATCAGAGGAAAATATTTCAGAATATTTTCCATCTTCCGGGACACCTACATTAAATTCCTGCATAACGCCTGACATATTGCAAACTACAAGAAGGAAATCATCTTTTTTCTTACCATGTCTTACAAAACTCATACGGCAGTTTTGGGCATCCATATTATTGATCCACTCAAAACCCGCATCAGTGGTGTCATAAACAGAAAGAGCATCCTTACTGTAATAAATAGTATTCAGATCGCTTAACATATTCTGAAGAGCAATGGACTGATCCATATTCAAAGCATCCGGGTCCATGGCAAGCATTTTTTTGCCTGGATAAGTATAAAGGTAGCTAAGTACAAATCTGGTATTACAAAGCTTCTGAGTTGAATCGCCGGGCATCATATCATAAAGACTTTCAAGGCCTTTATAAAGATCCTCGTGATTTATTGATAAAATAAAGCGCTCTGAATAACAATACAAAATGCTGTTAGTAAGTTCATTGTGACGTCCACCTCTGAATATCGGATCATTCTGAACATAAGTAAGGATATCCTTCGTCCAGCCATTGTTCCATTTATAGTCAAATCCAAGTCCGCCTTCCTCAAGGCTTAAAGTAACCTTTGGATAGCAGGCTGTTTCCTTGGTTATAAGAAGGGCGCCTTTGCTGTATTTGTGAACAGCCTCTGTGAAATTGCGCATAAATGCAGCCGCTTCAAGATTTTCATTGCCACCGTAAATATTAGGCTCCCATTCTCCTGCAGCTCTGTCATAGTCAAGGTAAAGAACCTTTGAAATATCCGAAAGTCTAAAACCATCAGCATGAAATTCCTTTAACCAGTAAAGTGCATTGGTAGTAAGGAAATTACATACTTCCTTTCTTCCAAAGTCAAATACCTTATCCGGTGAATTTTTTCTATATCCCTTTCTTGGATCAGGATATTCATAAAGAGGCTTTCCAGTAAAGTCAGAAAGTCCGCCCTCATCACCATCAAAGAATGTAGGAACCCATTCAAAAATAACAGCGATCTCTCTCTTATGAGCTTCGTTTACAAAAAACTTAAGCTCATCGGCATCACCATATTTTTCATGTACCGCATAATAATTAAGAATATGATAATTATGATCGGCAGCATGTTCCATTACCGGTGATAAAGATATTACGTCAAAACCATGTTTATCTACATAATCCAGAATTTCAGGAGTAAGTTCCTTTAAAGTCTTATCACTTCTGTGTCTGTTTATAAACTTATCAATTGAAATCTCACAAATGGAAAGAGGATCTGAATCCTTATTGATCTTTTTCTGATTCTGCAAAAATGTGCTATCTTCCCATTCATAATTATGAAGTGCCTTTACAACAGAAAAATATCCGTTCTCGGTATTTTCTACACTAAGAGCATATGGATCGTTTCTTCTTAAAGTTATTCCTGCCTTTGTCTTAATCTCAAACTGATACTTATCACCTTCAGAAACATCAGGAATAAAAATCTCAAATACTCCGTTTGGATCCAGTTTTCTCATCTGATGGATACGTCCATCCCATCCGTTAAAATCACCTACGACACTGACTCTGATAGCTCCCGGAGCCCAAACAGAAAAGTTTACGCCCACATAACCATTTCTCTCCATTGGTCTTGAGCCAAGCTTTTCGTAAATATCCATATGAATTCCACTATTAAATTTAATGAAATCCTCTCTTTCAAGAAATGGTCCAAAATTATAAGCATCATGCAGATTTATCTGTTTATCATCATCTGTCAAAATCTCGTAATGATATTCAGTGCCTTCAATATATGGGATAAGAGAAGCAAAAAAGCCTGCCTCATCAGCCTGTTCCATTTTAAAGGTATCTTCATCATCGCCATCAATGCACAGATTTACTTCCTTAGCACCGGGATAAAACATCTGTACCAGAAGATTATTACCTATCTTATGTGCTCCAAGGATCCTATGCGGATCACTTCCGTCAGAATAAATAATTTCTTCGATTTCCGGCCAGTTCATTAGCTTGTATAATTTTGTATTCACCAGTTACTCCCCTTTTATAATGTATTTTTATGTATCATTGAAAAGTCAGAGAATCCTTAGGAAAGAGAATGAATAAACATTCCGCTTAAAAGCTTAGGCTCAAACCATGTAGATTTGGGTGGCATAAGCTTTCCTGCATCTGCTACCGCAAAAAGTTCATGAATACTTGTAGGATACATGGAAAAAGCCACTTTCATGTCCTTATGACATCTCTTTTCCAGTTCCTTAAGTCCCCTGATGCCGCCGATAAAATCTATACGTTTATCAGTTCTTGGGTCCCCTATACCAAGTATCGGATGTAAGATTTCATTTTGAAGTACAGATACATCCAGACTCTCAACAACATCTATATCCATAATAGCACTTGTAGCCTCAAGAATGTACCATTTTTCATCAAGAAACATACCAAATGTTCCTTTTTTATTTGGTTTTACTTCCGCTTTAGATTCTGTAACCTTGAATTTCTCGCTGATTTTAGCCAAAAACTCCTCTGAACTAAGACCATTTAAATCCTTAACCACTCTGTTATAATCCATGATCATCAGCTGATTATCCGGAAATAAAACAGATAAAAAATAATCATACTCTTTATTTCCGTCAGCATTAGCATCTTCGTTTCTTCTCTTAAGACCCACCTTTACTGCAGAAGCGCATCTGTGATGTCCATCGGCAATGTAAGTATTGTCCATGGTTTCAAAAGCTTTGGTAAGTGCTTCTATATCCGAATCCTTATCAATTATCCATACATTGTTTTTTACATTTTCAGACTCAAAGCTATAAAGAGGTTTATCCTTTTTAATATTTAAAACCAGTTCATCCAGTGTTTCATTTTGTCTATAGCACAAAAAAATAGGACCTGTCTGGGCATTACAGGTATCCACATGCTTAATTCTGTCGATTTCCTTATCTTCCCTGGTATTTTCATGCTTTTTTATAATACCATCCACATAATCCTGAACAGAAGAACATGCTACGATTCCTGTCTGGGTTCTTCCATCCATGGTCTGCTCATAAATATAATAGCAGGGCTTATCATCCTGTATGAATATGCCTTTTTCAATCCTGTCATTAAGAAGATCTCTTGCCTTCTCATATACTTGTTGTGAATACATATCCACATCTTCAGGAAACTGGGTTTCTGCTCTGTCTATTGCCAAAAAAGAGAGCTCATTTTGACCTACAACTTCTCTTGCTTCGCTGCTTGTATAAACGTCATAAGGAAGTGCAGCCACCTTGGAAACCAGCTCACTTGTCGGTCTATATGCTTTAAAAGGTCTAATTTTTACCATATACTGCCTTTACCTCCGTTTTTAAGGGGTTATTTTTTAAAAAGGCACCACTACATATGCAGCGGTGCCAAATTATTATATATAGTGCATTTTACAAAATGCCCGGCAAAGTATTTGCCTTATCAAACGTCTTTTCTGACTACTCTTACGCGGCAAACACCTTCGATAGAAGAAATTTTTTCTACAAGAGTATCTGTAACCTCATCCTCAAGATCAATAAGTGTATAAGCATAATCACCCTTTGACTTATTTGTCATATCAGAAATATTGTAGCCTGCGCCACCAATCTGCTGTGTAAACTGGCTGATCATATTTGCTACATTTTTATGGAAAATAGCAATACGTGGCTTAGTGCAAATACCCATATCACACTTAGGGAAGTTTACTGAATTGTTAATATTACCATTTTCAAGATAATCTTGAAGCTCAACTACAGCCTTAACAGCACAGTTATCTTCTGACTCTTCTGTTGAAGCACCGAGGTGAGGAATAACAATACATCCGTCATGACCTGCTGTAACTGTATTTGGGAAATCTGTTACATATTTTCTGATCTTACCTGAGTTGATACCTGCAAGTACATCAGCCTCGTTACAAAGAATATCTCTGGCAAGGTTCATAAGAATAACACCCTTTTTCATCTTTGCAATTGCAGCTTCATTGATCATGCCCTTTGTGGAATCAAGAGCAGGAACATGAATTGTAATAATATCACATTTAGAATAAATGTCATCAACATTGGTTACATGCTTAACATCACTGGAAAGACTCCATGCTGCATCAACAGAAAGATATGGATCATAACCATATACTTCCATACCAAGCATACGAGCTGCATTGGCAACTCTTACACCAATGGCACCAAGACCGATAATACCAAGCTTTTTACCTGCAATTTCAGAACCTGCAAATTTCTTTTTGCTCTTTTCTGTAAGAGCTGCAATAGCAGGATCTCCGGCATTGGCTTTAACCCATTCAACACCGCCTATAATGTCACGGGAAGCTAAAAGCATAGCAGCAATAACCATTTCCTTAACACCATTAGCATTGGCACCGGGAGTATTAAATACTACGATACCCTGCTCAGCACATCTGTCTAAAGGAATATTATTAACACCTGCACCGGCTCTTGCAATGGCAAGAAGATTTTTGGAAAATTCCATATCAAGCATATTGGCACTTCTTACAAGGATACCCTCTGCATCATCTACATTATCTGTAGCTGTGAAATTCTCATTGAAATTATTAAGACCAATTTTTGCAATTGGATTTAAGCATTTATACTTGTACATCTAAACCTCCGATTTCCCATAGGAAAGATAATATTTATTTTAAATTGGCTTTTTCAAAACTATCCATAAACTCAACAAGCTTCTGAACACCTTCCATTGGCATAGCATTGTAAATACTTGCTCTCATTCCGCCAACTGTTCTGTGTCCCTTAAGGCTTACAAATCCTGCAGCTGTAGCTTCAGCGATAAACTTAGCATTAAGTTCATCATCTCCTGTAACAAAAGGTACGTTCATAAGAGATCTGTCCTGAGGTCTTACTGTGCCCTTGAACATCTTGCTGCTATCGAGATAATCATAAAGAATCTTTGCCTTTGCTTCATTTCTCTTCTGCATCTCTGCAAGACCGCCCTGTGCTTTAAGCCATTTAAATACAAGTCCGCACATATAAATAGCCCAGCAGTTAGGAGTATTGTATAAAGAACCATTATCAGCCTGTGTCTTCCACTTAAGCATTGTAGGTGTGAAATCAGGAACGTCATCTCTTATAAGATCTTCTCTGATAATAGAAATTACAAGGCCCGCAGGACCTACGTTCTTCTGAACACCACCGTAAATAACACCATATTTTGAAACATCTACAGGCTCAGATAAGAAGCATGAAGAAACATCTGAAACAAGAATATGTCCCTTTGTATTTGGAAGTGTCTTAAACTTTGTTCCGTAAATTGTATTGTTTTCACAAATATATACATAATCTGCATCTTCCGGAATATCAAGATCTGAACAATCAGGAATATAACTGAAGGTCTGATCTGCTGAAGAAGCTACAATCTGAGCATCCAGATACTTGGAAGCCTCCTGCTGTGCTTTCTTAGCCCACTGACCTGTTACGATATATGCAGCCTTTTTGTTCTGCATAAGATTAAGAGGTACAGCTGCAAACTGCTGTGATGCACCACCCTGAAGGAATAATACCTTGTAATTATCAGGAATACCCATAAGATCCCTGATATCCTGCTCTGCAGTTTCGATCACATTATCGAAAGCCTTAGAACGATGTGACATCTCATTGATTGACATACCTGATCCATTAAAATCAAGCATTTCTGCTGCAGCCTGTTTAAGAACCTCTTCAGGAAGAACTGCCGGACCTGCTGAAAAATTATAAACTCTAGACACTATTTTACTCCTCCGTAAATTATTTTTTCTATGTCTGATTTGTTTTTGCTTTAGCGATGTAAACTTCAACAGATTAAATCATTGAAATCTCATGTTAAATACATTCTAATACTAAGAAAAAATTTGTCAATATCGTTATTCCATAATGTCTGTTATTTAATTTTTTATTTTTAACTTTTCTTCAATTTTTCAACATGTTTTTTTCTTGCATTTTAATAAAAAAGAATTGCCGGAGTTCCCACTTCTGCTTGATTCCAAAGGATTTCAACTTCTTCTGATGGGCAATTTATACAACCATGAGATCCGTCACTTTTGTATATTTCTCCTCCAAATTCATCTCTCCAACTGGCATCATGAATACCTACTCCTTTATATACTCCAAGCAAAAAATGAACAAAGGAAGCATAATTTTCGCCTCTCAAAACCGTATCATGGCGTTTATTATATATGTTGTATATTCCTGAAGGTGTTCCTCTGGATCTGTTTACATTGCCTGTAACTATAGGAAATCTCATGGATTCTTTTCCATTGACATAATAGGTTAACTCCTGCTCTCCCATATCAACCTTTATAAATGTCATACCAAGTAAACCCCCGTCATGGCTTTCAACATCATCTTTCAGCAAAGCACTATAGGACTTTTCAGTATTTTCTCCAAGATAATAACCTTTAATATAGTTATATATTTCCTCTGTATTATAAATACCTTTGTTTCCTTTGGAATTATTGGAAATGAGAATTTCACCACTTCCTTTTTCTAGATAATCATCAATCATATAGCTTGTATCATATTTATCACAAAGGTCACTTGCAAAGTCATATATAGCTGAACAGCTAAGATAAAGATTACCATCATCATCCGTCACAAAGTCATTTTCATAAATAACCTCTTCCTCAGAAGGAAGTGCACATTCAGCCCCATTACAGATAAAGTATCCAAGCCATGGCTGTTTTTTTGTACTGACTTCCTGCCGATAATCATCATAATTATCTCTTGTCACCAAAAATTCCCAGGCTACCGAGCTTGTAACAGTAACATCCTCATTCATGATATTTATGGAAATATCCGGACTTTGAAGTTCATTTAATTTATCAAAAAAGTCTTTGATCTTTATTTCATCATCGGTTAGCTCAATCGATTTATAGCAGTTATCGCTTTGAGATAAATCTAGCACTGCTTCCTCGCTGTATACAGCATCGTTTACTTTACCAAGGACAGCTTCGAAATCCGGCACACTTTCCTTTTCATTAACAAGGAAAAAGCCGTTCTTATCAAAATCAATATATACAGATAAATCCTGCTCTGAATTAAATATTTCCCAATCAGCCAGAATACGATACAGCTTATCTATATCAAAATTTATAGTCGGAATAATGTTGCTGCGATATGCAGCAAAAAGATTTAGTCCCCAAAAGAGAGGATTTTGATTATTTATACGGGTTTTTAAAGATTCCGTATAATCATACTCCAAATCAATATCCTCCGGATAAATTTCCAGTAAAGCGCCATCCTTATCGGTTATGGAAAGAGTCTGATATTGAACATTTTCCTTTAACAGTTCATTTACCTCTTCAACGCTTTTTCCCGTGCAATAAATTCCATTTATCCACGTTCCATATGAAAATCCATCAGAATAGTAATACCCCAGCAGCAGATAAACTGCCGCCAGAGTAATAATTGATAAAACTAATGTAAAACGAACACCCCTCGCAAAACGATTCATTTAGTTTTTCTCTTTTTCTTTCTGAGCAAGATCCTTCGCATCAAAAGCTTCACTTATAGGTGCACCTGCAGGAACCATAGGGAATACCTTATCGTCCTCACAAATAGCACAATCAATAAGAACCGGAGCTTTAAGACTTATAGCCTTTTCAATTGCCGGACCAACCTCTTCTTTTTTTGTAACTCTGATTGCAGCACATCCAAGTGCCTCTGCAACCTTACAATAATCAACCTTATCTTCAAAAACTGTATTGGAATATCTCTTTCCGTAGAAAAGAGTCTGCCACTGCCTTACCATTCCAAGAACATGATTGTTGATTACAATTTCAATAATAGGAATATTATATCTTGATGCAGTAGCCAACTCATTCATATTCATTCTAAAGCAGCCGTCTCCTGCAATATTAACACAAATCTTATCTGGATTACCAACCTGAGCACCGATTACAGCACCAAGTCCATAACCCATTGTACCAAGACCACCGGAAGTAAGGAAGGTCCTTGGCTTATTATATTTATAATACTGGGCAGCCCACATCTGATGCTGACCAACATCAGTTGAAATAATAGCATCGCCTTTGGTTATACGGTCAAGCTCTTCAATAATGTATGGACAGGTAAGATTTGTATGATCATAATTCATTGGAAATTTTTTCTCAAATTCCTTTATATGCTCAAGCCACTCTGTATGTTTTACTTCCTTAACCTCTTTATTAAGATCTGTAAGTACCTGCTTTAAATCTCCGACAACAGCTCTGTCAACACGGATATTTTTGTTGATTTCAGCTGCATCCACATCAATATGAAGAATCTTGGCACCTCTTGCAAAGGTTGATGCATTACCTATAACTCTGTCGGAAAAACGTGCACCAAGAGCAATAAGGAGATCACATTCACTTACACCAAAATTAGAAGTCTTAGTACCATGCATTCCGATCATTCCGGTATATAATTCATCTCTTCCGTCAAAGGCACCCTTACCCATAAGTGTATCACAAACAGGTGAATCTATCTTATGAGCAAATTCTGAAAGCTCTTTATCAGCACCCGAGATTACAGCTCCGCCGCCCACATAGATAAAAGGCTTTTTGGCATTATTTATCATTTCTGCAGCCTGTGTTATCTCCTCAGGACTGTATTTCTTTTCAGGAGCACTATGTGTAATTTTGCATGGCTCATATTCTGCAACCTTTGCAGTAACGTCCTTGGTAATATCAATAAGTACAGGACCCGGTCTTCCGGAAATAGCTATTTCAAAAGCTCTTCTTATTGTATAGGCAAGGTTATTAACATCCTTAACAATAAATCCATGCTTTGTGATAGGCATTGTAATACCTGCAATATCAACCACATGGAAAGAATCCTTACCAAGTAGAGGCAGATTTACATTACATGTAATTGCTACGATAGGTACTGAGTCCATATAAGCAGTGGCAATACCTGTTACAAGATTTGTAGATCCCGGGCCGCTGGTAGCCATACATACACCAACCTTGCCTGTAGATCTTGCATATCCGTCTGCCGCATGAGCAGCACCCTGCTCATGGGAAGTCAGAACATGATTAAAAAAATCCCTTTGCTTATATAATTCATCATAAATATTTAATATAGTACCGCCCGGATAACCAAAAACAGTATCTACTCCCTGTTCCTTGAGACATTCAAGTACAATTTGTGCTCCCGTTAACTGCATAATTTTACTCCATTCAATATTATTCCTAATTTTAATAATAATTTTTCAAAATCACTTTTTAGGAACTTCAAGAATTGCTCCCCTGTTACCGCTTGTAACAAGTTCTCTGTATCTTGAAAGGTAACCGGTTGTAACCTTAGGCTCTCTTGGCTGCCATTTCTCTTTTCTCTTGGCAAGTTCTTCATCTGATACCTTAACATTAAGTGAATTATTAGGTATATCAATGCATATAATATCTCCCTCTTCAACAAGAGCAATAGGTCCGCCTACAGCAGCTTCTGGAGATACATGTCCAATTGAAGCACCACGGCTTGCGCCTGAGAATCTGCCATCAGTTATAAGAGCTACAGATGAACCAAGTCCCATGCCCGCAATAGCAGATGTAGGATTAAGCATCTCTCTCATACCAGGTCCGCCCTTAGGTCCTTCATATCTGATAACAACTACATCTCCTGCAACAATCTTTCCACCAAGAATTGCAGCAATTGCATCCTCTTCGCAATCAAATACTCTTGCAGGTCCTTCGTGTACCATCATCTCAGGTGCAACAGCACTCTTTTTAACAATACCTGTATCAGGAGCGATATTACCCTTAAGAACAGCAATTCCACCTGTTGCCATATAAGGATTATCAATAGGTCTTATTACTTCAGGATCAAGATTTACAACTCCCTCAAGATTTTCACCTACTGTCTTTCCTGTAACAGTAAGAGCTGTTGTATCAAGAAGATTCTTCTTGCAAAGTTCCGCCATGACCGCATAAACACCACCTGCCTCATTAAGGTCTTCAATATAAGTAGGACCTGCAGGAGCAAGATGACAAAGGTTAGGTGTAACTGCAGAAATATCATTAGCCATTTCCATATCAAGAGGCACACCTGCTTCATGAGCAATAGCAGGAAGATGAAGCATAGTATTTGTAGAGCATCCAAGAGCCATATCTACAGTCATAGCATTATGGAATGCCTTTTCAGTCATAATATCCTTTGGTCTGATATTATTTTTTACCAGCTCCATGATCTGGTATCCGGCATGTTTTGCCAGTCTTAATCTGTCTGAATATACTTCAGGAATGGTTCCGTTACCTCTAAGACCCATACCTATAGCTTCAGTAAGACAGTTCATGGAATTAGCTGTATACATACCTGAGCAGGATCCACAGGTTGGACAAGCCTTTGTCTCATATTCAGCAAGTTTTTCTTCTGTCATTTTACCGGCTGAAACTGAACCTACAGCTTCGAACATAGAAGAAAGTGAACGTTTTCTGCCATCAACTCTTCCTGCCATCATAGGACCACCGGAACAGAATATTGTAGGAATATTGATTCTTGCAGCAGCCATAAGCATACCCGGAACAGTCTTATCACAGTTAGGAATCATAACAAGTCCGTCAAAACCATGAGCCATTGCAAGACATTCTGTACTGTCACAAATAAGATCTCTTGTAACCAGAGAATATTTCATACCAATATGTCCCATGGCAATACCATCACAAACAGCTATGGCAGGAACTACTACAGGAGTTCCGCCTGCTTCGGCAACACCCATTTTAACTGCCTCAGCAATTCTGTTAAGCTCCATATGTCCCGGAACAATATCACTTTGAGAATTAACAATACCTATAAGAGGTCTTCTTCTTTCCTCTTCTGTAAATCCGAGTGCCCCAAAAAGACTTCTGTGAGGAGCCTGCTGAAGCCCTCTAAGTACGCGATCACTATTCATAGTTTTAATCTCCTTATACCTTTATTCTATGCTCTGTTGGTCAAAGCCACATAATGCCCGTTTTTACTAAAATCATTTAACAAATAAAATAAAATCTTCATTTTCATAGGATTTAATCAGATTACTGTTTATATAATCCCATGGTATTGAATCATAATTAACAAAATACAAATAAGAATCTGCACCATAATAGTTTTCTGTCAGCATACATTTATTTAAAATAACCATATCTGAACCTTCTATTTCTGTGTTGGTGCAATCAATATCCCATCCGAACTTCAAAAGATATTGTTCTTCAAAATCCGTAACGCAAATATTACTACGCTTATTTAAATCAGCCATATAAAGTGCTTCACTAAGGCTATGCTCTCTTGTACCAAGTTGTACATGATAAGAGGAATCACTAAATATAACCCCAAAGCAAATACATATAAGAACTACAGGAATATATACTCCTGCACTTTGATACCATTTATCATCTTCATTTAGCTTAATATTAACAGTTCCCGTAAGTTCAAAATCTGTTGTCTCTTCCTTAAAGCCTCTGAATCTGTTATATATTCTGTTACTCATATTTATTATATGATCCAGAGTGGTTGTAAAGGCAAAAGCCACCAGTACTCCGCCATAGGAAAAGATACGAAGATAAAGATAGGGTAAATTCCCCTGGGCAAAAAGCATGACCGGAACAAATATGATACAGCAAATATATATTAGATTAAAAAGAGTTTTACTGTACTGAAAATGTCTTATACACTGTGCCAGTAATATAATTAGTGCCAAAAGTACTACTATTGCAATAAAAACGCCATAACCATTAAGAAAATAATTAAACAGATATACAAAGTATTTAGGCAGTTCTGCAAAAAAACCATCTCTTCCGCTTCCCTGAATATATGAGGTAGAGGTCATAAGATGAATCCCTGTAAAATAAGACTTAAAAGGCGCATGAATAAGCGTATACAAATGTCCCATACCATAAAATGCACTTGTAACATCATCTGTCAGATAATTACAGCCTATGGCAAGCCATATTACAGAATAGAGAAAAAGCGTAACTAAAGCAGCAACAACACCTGCTATTACCAGGCATTTCAATTTTACCATATAAGAAGTAGTCCAAAAGCCTTTTTCTCTATACTTCCCGGTACGAATACCATTTATAAGCAGATATAATCCCCCTGCAAGGCATACCGGTATAACCCAGTAAATACTTGTTGGAACCACGTAAAGCCCGTAAAACAATGCCACCACAAACCATATATAGGTCGACTTTTTTACTTTGCCCATCATACAAATATCAATAATACAAATTACCGATACCAAAAAGCACGTAGTGGAAAGTGTATAACCTCTTCCCTGTACCGAAAGATCATTTACAATTCTAAAGCCACTGTAGATAACCACAGTAGAAAATGAAAGCCAATAGGATAAATATCTGCAGGCAAGTCTATATATCAAAATAAGATTAGCAATAGCACAGATATAACTTACTCCCCTTAAACCAATAAATGATATTCCGGAATAATCAAGAAATGCTGATAATACAGAATATCCAACATGGTTATTAGGTACCGGCCAGTGAATAGCAGCATATATAGGACCTTTACTTATAAAAGTATAGTATGTATAGAGCTCATCATACCAGGGCGTAAGCCAGAACATTCGCCAAAAGTAATAGATTCCCATAGCAATAATAAATAAAGTAACTGCTATGGATTCCGGCTTTGTAGGCAAATAATCCAGAAAATTATTCTGTTGTGTAGTGGAATTAGATTCTTTCTGCAATCAAATCACCCATCTTAACGCAGCCGCAAAGTTCAAACTTATCCGAATCTGTTAAAGGCATAAGATCTTTTGTACGATAGCCTTCTTCAAGAACCTTTGTTACTGCATTTTCTATAGCATCAGCTTCCTTTGATAAATCAAAAGAATATCTAAGCATCATGGCTGCTGAGAGAATTGTAGCAATAGGATTGGCAATATCCATACCCGCAATATCCGGTGCACTTCCATGGCTTGGCTCATATAATCCAAAGCTTGTTTCATTAAGAGAAGCACTTGGGAGCATTCCTATAGAGCCTGTGATCATGCTGGCTTCATCAGAAAGAATATCACCAAACATATTCTCAGTTAAAATAACATCAAACTGAGCAGGATCCTTAACAAGCTGCATAGCGCAGTTATCAACCAGCATATGCTCAAGTTCAACTTCAGGATAATCCTTGGCTACTTCATTAACGACTGCTCTCCACAATCTTGAAGAATCAAGAACATTAGCCTTATCAACGCTTGTAACCTTTTTTCTTCTCTTCATGGCAACATCGAAGGCTCTGATGGCGATTCGTCTGATCTCACTCTCTTTATATTCAAGAGTATCTATAGCACATTTCTCGCCATTTACTTCTTTAGTCTCTCTTTGTCCAAAATACAATCCGCCTGTAAGCTCACGCATTATCAAAAGGTCAAATCCCTTATCTCCTGTAGCTTCCTTTAAAGGACAGGAATCCTTAAGTTCAGAATAAAGAAATGCAGGTCTTAAATTAGCAAATAAGTTAAGCTCCTTACGAATCTTTAAAAGTCCTGCTTCAGGTCTAAGGCTCGGTTCAAGCTTATACCAGGGTGAAGTAGAAGTATTTCCTCCAATCGAACCCATAAGAACTGCATCAGATGACTTTGCTATCTCAATAGTCTCGTCAGTAAGAGGCACTCCAAACTTATCAATGGAACATCCTCCCATGTAAACATCTGTGAAAACAAATTCATGACCAAATTTTTCCCCTACATGGTCAAGAACCTTTTTAGCCTGAGCAACAATCTCAGGACCTATTCCATCACCCGGAATACAAGCAATATTCATTTTCATACTTATTTCTCCTCATCTTATCTTGTAAAAAGCGCTGCATCAGACCTATAAGCCTAACGCAGCGTTTTAAAAATCAAATTTACTCGGAAAAATTACTTTTTCTTCTTGTCGTTTGCAGGCTCTTCTTTAATAACTGCATCCTGAGGCTTTTCAACCTCTACTATAGCTTCCTTAACCATTGGGATTCGGCAATTCTTGTTGTTACCAAATTCAACAATAACAGCTTCTTCACTGATATCAATAACAGTTCCGATAAAACCGCCCGTTGTTCTTACGCTATCTCCAACTTCAAGAGCAGCTATTGTCTGCGCTTTCTGTCTCTCACTCTTTTTCTGAGGACGGATCATAAAGAAATAAAATGCAGCAAAGATCAATACATAGATAACAATAATCATAAGACTTGATCCTGATCCTGCAGCCGCTGCATCAGTTGTTGTTAACAATACTCCAAAATTACTCATACCATATGCCTCCAAGCATTAAATAATCACTAATCAATCATACACAAAATAATATTTTATTACAAGAGATAATATTTAATTAAATGCAATATAATTATCTTGATTTATTTTATTATCCTTTTTTCCAACCCTTTGCAATATCATATTTGCCGGCATTATCATCATTATCAAACTCTTTCATACTTTCGAGAAGATCTTTTTTATATGTTTCAAATCTTCCTTCATCAAGGGCTGTACGTATATCTTCCATCATATGATTATAAAAATACAGATTATGCAGAACGCAAAGTCTCATTCCAAGCATCTCACCCGATTTAAGCAAATGTCTGATATAACTTTTTGAATACCTTCTGCAGGCCGGACACTGACACCCATCTTCTATAGGAGTGCTATCCAGCTCATATTTGGCATTCATAAGATTTATATGGCCTCTTTTGGTATAAAGATGTCCATGACGTCCATTTCTGCTTGGATATACGCAGTCAAAAAAGTCCACTCCTCTCTCAACAGCTTCAAGTATATTGGCAGGTGTTCCAACACCCATAAGATATGTCGGTTTATCCTGTGGAAGATATGGAACTACCTTATCAAGTACATGATACATCTGCTCATGAGTCTCACCTACTGCAAGACCACCTACTGCATATCCATCCAGGTTCATATCAGAAATAACCTTGGCATGTTCAATTCTTATATCATCAAAAATAGCACCTTGATTTATACCAAATAAAAGCTGATGAGGATTAACTGTATCGGGAAGAGAATTAAGTCTGTCCATTTCCCGTTTGCATCGCCTAAGCCATCTTGTGGTTCTATCCACAGACATCTGAACATATTCATGCTCTGCCCTTGCCGACGGACATTCATCAAAGGCCATGGCAATGGTGGAACCTATGTGGGACTGAATACGCATGCTTTCTTCAGGCCCCATAAAAAGCTTATGTCCATCAATGTGTGAACGGAAATAAACTCCTTCTTCCTTAATCTTACGATTCTGAGCAAGGGAAAAAACCTGAAATCCACCGGAATCAGTAAGAATGGGCTTATTGCATGACATAAACTTATGCAACCCGCCCATTTTATAAATAACGTCATCACCAGGTCTTAAATGAAGATGATAGGTATTGGATAATACAACCTGTGTTCCTATCTGCTCCAAATCTTCTGTAGAAACTCCGCCTTTAATAGCTGCCACTGTGGCCACATTCATAAAGACAGGAGTCTGAATTGTTCCATGAACTGTTTCAAGCTGAGCTCTTTTGGCTCTGCCTGAAGTCTTTAAAACCTTATACATATAAACAAACTCCATTAGTCATATAAATATTCGCTCCAGAATTCCTCAAGGCAAATGCCTTCCTCGTACATTACTGTAGCTGCGTCTACGCCGACATAACGGAAATGCCATGGTTCATACTCAATACTGGTAATATTTTCCTTACCTGCAGGATATCGTAAGGTAAATCCATATTTATAGCTATTTTCTGCAAGCCATTTACCCGCTAGAGTATCGCCAAAATTCTCGTCAAGAGATGAATAAGTATCACTTATAATATCAATGGCAAGTCCAATCTGATGTTCACTTGAACCGGGAATAGTAACTGCCTGAGAAGAAAGATTATATGCATCCATATATGAAAAGCCTGCTTCCATATAGTAATCAATCTTATTTGCAAAAAGCATTTCCTGTCTGGACCTGTTTCTGTAAGGAGAACAGATGATCAGATTAACTCCGTCTGCACTTGCTGCAGTAAACATATCAAACAGACTCGAAATGATACGCTGATCGCAATGCATATTTGCATTAAGATCTCCCAGAGGAAATTCATAATCATCAGGAATAGGATGCTGTTTATTTACAAGAATAATCTTCCAATCATCCTTACTAAACTTTTTATTATCACTATCTTCTGAAGATTCAGATGAAATATCATTACTGTTTTCAGCATTATACGATATACTATTTACAGCATCTTCTTCACTGTCACCACTATTTTCGGAAGATAACTCTGTAGCAGATGAATCACTTTCTGAAATATACAGATCTTCCAGAGAATAGGTTTCTACAGTACCGTTTTCATCCATATCAATTTCATCAACAACTGTATCTTCAGGTATTGCAGACAAAGCAGGATCAATTTCTTCAACCTGCGCCAAAACTACAGTATCATTTACAGCATCTGCCGGTAAAATCTCATCGGAAGAAACAGTGTTATATTCTCTTTCATCAATACTGGTGTTGGAAACAAAGCTGACATCTAAAGATAATGATGGATAAGAAAAACTGCTACTGGCAACAAAGAAAAATACTACACTGGCCAGACATATAAACTTCTTGGTATTACTGTAAAAAAAGAAAAATACGTTATTTATTGTAAGTAAAATAACAGTTATTAAAACAATCGGTACAGTCAGATACTTATGCTTTCTTATAAACTTTTTAGCTTCTCGAAGCACCCTTTGCTTAAAGGATGTCTTCATCGACAAATCCGCGATGTTCATTATCGTCTTCCCCTCATACTACGACTATAAACACATATATATGGTATTATAACAATTTTCTTCAATTTTTAAAGCCTTTTTTTATAAACTTCTGACAAAAAATTTTATTTTTTTGCAAAAAAAGAAAACAAGGAAAGCATTGCTATTCCTTGTTTTCACTATATATCATATTTTTTAAATCTTTATTTAGTATACATTTTCAGAACATTTTCAGCCTTGGCAGGCATATTTACAAGCATTGCATCCAGAAGTGTAATTGCAGCCATAGACTGAACGACGATTACTGCCCTTGGCATAATAACAGGATCATGTCTGCCTTTAATATTTATATCTATGTTTTCTCCGGATTTATTAAAAGTCTGTTGGGTTCTGGCAATACTAGGAGTTGGTTTAAAGTATGCTCTTAAAATAATATCGGAGCCATCACTCATACCTCCAAGGATTCCACCGGAATGGTTGCTCTTTTTTGAAACAACTTTATTATTTATTTCAAAAGCATCGTTATTTGTACTTCCATAACTTTCACTAACCTTTATACCATCTCCGATTTCAACAGCCTTTACTGCACCGATTCCCATAACAGCATCTGCCAAAAGTGCATCAAGCTTGTTAAATACAGGATCTCCTATACCTGCAGGTACACCTGTTATCTTAACTCCAATGGAACCACCAACGGAATCGAGATTTTTTTTGCATTCGTCTATAAGTTCTGTAGCCTTTTTATCAGCTTCCAGGTCAGGCATTCTGGTAATTGTATTATATGTAAGGGAAAGATCAGCCTCTTCTTCATTGATATAAACCTTCCCTATGGATCTGGTATAAGCCATGACCTCAATTCCCATCTGCTTAAGAAATTTAAGACATAATGCACCGGCAGCAACTCTTCCAATAGTTTCTCTTCCGGAAGATCTTCCACCGCCTCTGTAATCTCTAAAACCATACTTGGAATCAAAGGAATAATCTGCGTGTCCCGGTCTGTAATACTGAGCAATATCATTATAATCTGCAGAATGCTGAGATGTATTTTCAACCATTAAAGAAATGGGAGTTCCGGTTGTTTTACCCTCAAATACGCCCGAAAGAATTTTAACCTTATCATCTTCTTTTCTCGGTGTGGAAATAGATGACTGTCCCGGTTTTCTAAGATCCAGATATTTCTGAATATCCTCTTCACAAATTTCCATTCCCGCAGGAAATCCATCAATAACACAGCCCACAGCAGCACCATGGGATTCTCCCCAGGTTGTTACCCGTATAATATTGCCAAAACTTGAACCTGCCATACCCTATCCTCTTTTCATAAAATTATTACTATAATAGCTTAAATTACCACCTTTTAACAAGGTGCAAATATAATATTGTTGTAATATATAATGCTGATATTTTATAAAAAAGACTTCGCAAGTTTTTCCTGCGAAGTCTTGAATATCAGAGTTTATGGAATACTATACAGTTCGGCTTATCAACAGGAAGCTCCGGCCCGTTCATAACCAATGTTCCCGCATCCATATTTACAGTAAAGAATGTAAGGGAATTAGATTCATGGTTAAGAGATACAAGATGCTTGTTATCAGGGAAAAGCGCTGCATCCTTTGGATACTCTCCGGCTATAGGAAGAGCAAGCTTCTGTGTAAGTCCGCCGTATTTTTTGTCTACTGAATAGATAATAACATTATTCTCACCGGCAGTTGAGCTCACAAGGAAATTATCATCTTCCGAGAATGTAAGCGCGCTGCAGGCAATACCTGTAGTATCCTTTTCACTTGTATTATATACTGTCTGAACTTTTTCAAAATCAGGATCTCCGTCATTGTCCTTATAGGAATATACTTCGATACTGCACTTCTGTTCATGAACAATATAAAGGAATCTTCCGTCTCTGGAGAACTGCATATGTCTTGGAGCAGATTCCTGATCGCAGTGAATAACATCTACTTCCTTAAGCTTACCTGTTTCCATATTAAGTGAGTATATATTAACTCTGTCCATTCCAAGATCAGCTGCACAAAGATACTTGTTATCTTTTGACACCTTTAAACACTGAACATGTGGAATATGGTTACGACCACCGGCAATACCAAGACCCTTATGGAATACTTCATCGGTAATCTCTCCGATGCTTCCATCCGGATTAAGTCTTAAAATTGTAATCTTTCCATCATGGTAACCTGCTGTAACCAGGAACTTATCATCCTGATCCATATTCAGATAGCATCCTCTCATACCATTGATGGATGCTTCATTCAAATAGGTGAGAGAACCATTTTCTTCAATATGGTATGACTCAACACCCAGATCGGTTATTGAATATAATGTTTTACCATTATGAGCTATTCCGATGTAGGATGAGTTTGTGATCTCAACCTTTTCTTTTTCCTTAAGTCTACCGGCTTTCATATCTACATCATAGATACGTATACCAAATTTAGCACCTGTACCGGTTGTATAGCTGGCAATATAAGCCACATATTTATCTTTGACTGCCATAACGTGCCTCCTTGCTATCTGTATACCAGAAAGCGAACCTCTAAATTAAAGTTTATCATAAATTTAACAATCTTTAAATACAGTTATCAGACAATTTATGATTTTTTATCAGCAAGTTTAGAATATGAGTTTCTGTAGAATCTATTCATTCTTATACAATCAAGGGTAGATAAAAAGTGTCCTTCACCATATCTAAGTACTGCAAGATGTGCCATACACCCCTTATCCAGCACAAGAGAAACCGCCTGAGCATCATCTAAAGTCGCACCAAGACAGTATGCTCCGTCATTTAAAACAAAAACAGCATTAACATTTTTCTTTACATAGATATTATTGCCGTCTCTTCCATGATCATTTACCGGTATTCTAACCTTTACACCGATAAGCTGAGCAAAATCGTCTAAGAGAGGTCTCATCTGATTGACCCTTCTTGAAATAGTCAGAACAGCCTCGGATTTATTATGAACTATATAGTTAATATCCGGTCTCTTTGCATATATTTCTTCATGTATTTTTCTGACTCTGTCAGGAATATCTCCAAAGTCAAAAACAATTTTGTCATCTTGTCTGTGACTGGAATACCCTTCTTCAAGGCCATGTCCCATACTAAGATTACATACGTCAGCAAGATATGTCTGACAGGCAATTTCAAGCTTTTCAGCCTCAGCAATGGCTTCATAGCTGTTATTCCCAAAGCATACCGCACCATGATTGGCCATGATAAATGCATTGGAAAGGCTGTACTTTCCTGCAATACGACCAACATTGTCTGCAAGCCTGTCTGAGCCCGGATAACCATATAAAGCACAGGGAACAATAAATCTTTCATCATTGTACTCGGTTCTTATTTCTTTTTTGCCCAAGGCTCCTGCCACTGTTGCATATACCTGATGGGTATGGACTATAAAGCTAATGTCCTTTCTTGCTCTATAGCAGGCTGCATGCACCTTGTACTCACTTGAAGGTTTTATGTCACCCTTATAACTTAAGTCACTGATCTTAACCAAAACAATCTTATCAGGAGTAAGGTCCTCATATCGAATACCACTTGGAGTTATAAGGAAATATTTTTTATTCACCCTGCAGCTTATATTACCCCAGGTTCTGACAATAAGTCCTTTTTGCTGAAGCTTAAGTCCCGCTTCTATTATTTCCTTTTTTAAATCCAGTAAATCATCATTATCAATAGTGCTCATTATGATCTTATCTGTCCATTTCCTATTATTTTATATTTATAAGAAGTAAGCTCTCTAAGGCCCATAGGACCTCTTGCATGAAGCTTTTGAGTGCTTATACCTATTTCTGCTCCAAACCCGAATTCAAAACCATCTGTAAATCTGGTGGATGCATTTACATAAACGCAGGCAGCATCAACACCATTCAAAAATCTCTCAGCAGTGTCTGCATTCTCGGTTATTATAGCTTCAGAATGTCCTGTATTGTATTTATTTATATGTTCAATAGCTTCTTCTACATCCGAAACTGTTTTGACAGAAATTTTGTAATCAAGGTATTCTCTGCCAAAGTCCTCCTCGGTAGCAGGGATGGCTCCGGTCATAAGTGACATTGAAGGCATATCGGCATGAACCTCAACATTTTTTTCTTTAAAAGCTTTATTAAGCTCGGGCAAAAAACTTTTATTTATATCTTCATGTATAACAAGGGATTCTGCGGCATTACAAACACCGATACGCTGGGTCTTTGCATTTATGATGATTGGAAGAGCCTTTTTAAGGTCTGCATCCTTATCCACGTATATATGGCAGTTTCCGGTACCTGTTTCAATTACAGGAATAGTACTGTTAGTAACAACACTTCTGATAAGTCCTGCGCTTCCCCTTGGAATAAGCACATCAACATACTCATCCAGCTTCATAAAACTCTTTGTTACTTCTCTGTCCGTATCGGCAATAAGCTGAATTGCATCAGGATTTATTCCTTCTTTTGAAAGGCAATCCCTTATAACCTCTGTAATTGCTTTATTAGATTCTATAGCATCGCTACCACCCTTTAAAATAGTGGCATTACCACTTTTAAAGGTAAGGCTGAAGGCATCTGCTGTAACATTTGGTCTTGATTCATAAATAATACCGATAACACCCATAGGAACACGGCATTTACTGATTTTAAGTCCATTGGGTCTTTCAAACTCCTCAATCACTTCCCCTACAGGATCAGGAAGTTCGGCTACCTGCCTAAGTCCCTCCGCCATGGCCGCAATCCTCTTATCATCAAGACGCAGTCTGTCAACCATTCCCGGAGCCATACCGTTTTTTTCACCATTTTCCACATCAATGACATTGGCTGCAATTATTTTATCCTTTTCATTGCAAAGTGCATCAGCCACAGCCATAAGAGCTTTATTTTTAACTTCAGTTGAAAGCTTCTGCAGTTCATACTTTGAAACGCAGGCTTTCTGTCCCATTTCATTTAAATTTACCATCTATGCTTTCCCTCCAACTTCTTTTTCTAATATACTTAAACGTAAATCAATTTGCAATCTAATTAAAGGCATTTTATCATATAAAGTAATTATGGATAAAAAAGATTACAGAAAAATTTCAATTTCAAAAAGAAACAGCCTTTCAGAAAATGACAGAAAGCAAAAAGATTCCTGTATTTTAGAAAAGCTGATTGATACTAAGGACTATATTTGTTGTGATGCACTTTTAACCTATTGCAGCTACAATAATGAGACAGATACCATAGGTATTATTACCCATGCTCTTTCACTTGGCAAAAAAGTTTATTGCCCAAAAATCACAGATAAAGCCGGGCATCAAATGGTCTTTTTTGAAATAAACTCTTTAGATGACTTAAAGCCGGGTTATATGACTATACCAGAGCCTATAGGTGATATTTCCTATAATGGAGAGGAATTTAACTATCCACTACTTATAATGCCGGGCACAGCCTTTGATAAAGAGCTTACCAGAATCGGATACGGCGGTGGCTACTATGACAGATTTTCAGAAAAAAATCCTCATATCAGAAAGATCGCCATAGCCTATAGCTGTCAGGTATTTGATACCACTCTTCCCAAAGAAAAAACGGATATAAATCCCGATATGCTCATTACCGAAAGCTTTATTATAAAAGAGCCATTTTAAATTCATCAGTTTAAAATGGCTTATTTTCTTGTGCTATCATTTCCGCAACCTTGATTCCATCCATGGCAGCAGAGGTTATTCCTCCGGCATAGCCTGCCCCTTCACCGCATGGATACAGTCCCTGTACATTAAGAGACTGATAATCCTTACCTCTTGTAATCCTGACAGGTGATGAGGTTCTGCTCTCAATTCCGTCAATAATAGTTTCATCGCTGTTAAAACCTTTTATCATATGCCCGAAATTTTCCATACCCTCAACAAAAGAATCTGCAAGTTCTATAGGCAAAATATTATGCACATCTGAAAATCTGTATTTACCCTTTATTGCAGGCTTATTCCTGCCGCTCTCACTTCCATGTCTTTTTCCTTCAAGGCTTACATCTTTATTTTCTTCATGTCTAAGTAACAGTCCCTGTTTAAAGTCGTCATAATACTCAACAGGAATGTCTCCAAGACCTGTTTCAAAAGCTTTTTTCTCAAGTCTTCTTTGAAATTCCACCCCTGAAAGGACATCGTCCAGGCCATAATCCTCCGGATTTACTGAAACAATTATGGCACTATTGGCATTATCACCGCCTCTGTCGTGGTAACTCATACCGTTAACTGCCAGCATTTTATCTTCTGAAGATGCATTTACCACATATCCTCCCGGGCACATACAGAATGAATAAACTCCCCTGCCGTTAGATGCCCTTGATACCACCTTATAAGGAGAAGGCGGCAATGTATCTGATTCATCGGTTCCATACTGAGATTCATTTATAAGACTTTGCTTATGCTCAACTCTAAAGCCTACAGCAAAAGCCTTTGGTTCCATATATACTCCCTGATCCTTAAGAGTATAAAAAGTATCTCTGGCACTGTGTCCTATTGCCAGAACCACATTTTCTGACAAAGTATCTCCCTTGGAGGTTTTTACCCCTACAACTCTATATTCATAAGAATTATCTTCTTTATCCGGGGATTTCACATCATCAGTTTTTTCAAGAAGAAGTTCCAAAACCCGGGTGTTAAAAAACACTTCTCCTCCCAGAGCAATAATATCTTTTCTTATATTTTCCACAACAAGGGCCAAAACGTCTGTACCTATATGAGGTTTACTTTCATACAGAATATCGCTCCCTGCCCCATGTTCTACAAATATCTTTAAGGTTTCTCTTCCACGACCGTCCTTGTCTTTTACCATGGTATTAAGCTTACCGTCAGAAAAAGTACCTGCTCCGCCCTCACCAAACTGCACATTTGAAGAGGCATCCAAAATTCCGCTTTCCCAGAATCTGTTTACCTTTTCCTGTCTTTCCTTAACCTCAGCTCCTCGTTCAAAGAGAATCGGCTTATATCCATGTAAAGCCAGCTCATAAGCGCAAAAAAGTCCTGCAGGTCCTGCACCTATTACAACCGGTCTGTTTTTCATATCTTTAGTGCCGCTATCCGGAAATCTAAAGTTTTCTTTTTTTACTACATCTGCATTTTTACAATGGGATTTCTTAATGGTTTTTAATTCATCCATATTGGAAAGTTCAAGATCAACCATGTAAATATCAAATATTTCAGGCTTTTTTCTTGCATCTATGGAATGTCTCATAATTTCAAAGCTTTTTATATCGGAAGTCTTGATTTTTAAAAGCTTTGCTGACTTTTCCATTAAAGCTTTCTTCAGCTTATCTTCATCCTGCTTTGTTTTTATATACGTAACTTTGCCATTTGGCATTTTTATCTGATTTATTCTGATCAATTTATTATCTTCCTTTAACTTAAGTGCAAAGGCAACCTGCAGCATGTGTTGCCGCAGTATAAGCACTGGACCATGCCCACTGCAGATTATATCCGCCGCATCTGCCATTGACATCACATAATTCACCTATAACATATACTCCAGGCGCCTTTTTGGATTGCATATTATCATCCAAATCCCCAAGACTTACTCCTCCTGCAGTTACCTGAGCTGATTGATAATCTCCTGCCTTTGTAATTGTGATTTTCAGATGTTTAAAGTTTTCAAGAATACATCTTGCCATACTGTCAGAGATATTTTTCATCTTCATGTCCGGACTTAATTTCATTTTTTTCAATATCATTTCATTTATATTTGAATTAGACAGTCCGTTTACAAAATCCCTGACACTTCTGTTTTTATCAAGACCGCACATATCTTCAATCAGTTTTTCAAAATCTTCGTCGTTTATATCCGGTAAAAGATCTATAACAGCCTCTACAGGTCTTCCGGCCGCAAGGTGGCAAGCCACCTTACCGCTGGCTTGCATTACAGGTATCCCTGATATACCTTTTGAGGTAATCTGAACCTCACCATATTCCGATGCAAAGACTTCATTTCCAATCGTAAAGCTTACAATGGCATCAACCCTTACACCACTTTCTGCAGGTAGTGCTTCATCGTCACTTAAAAGCTGCACAAGACAAGGAAAGGTATCCTTAATATCCATTCCAAGCTTTTTGCAGATATAATAAGCATCTCCAGTAGATAAGGTGCTCTTTGGTCCTGCCAGACCACCTGTGGAAAGTATAACTTTCCTGCAGCTAATTACTTCTTTATCCGTTCTGACATCTATATGATCTTCAAAGGACTTAATCTCTTTAAGCTGTTCTTTGTATCTTATTTCAATCTCATTCTTATGCCTTGAAATCTCACTAACAAGAGCCTGCACTATAGTTTTGGCCTGATTTGAAACAGGATAAAGATATCCCTCTTCACTTTTTATGAGAACTCCCAAAGACCTGAAAAAAGCCAGGGTATCCTTTACCCCGAAATTTTTCAGGGCGATATTTACCTTCTGATTCGCTGCAGCATTAAACATATCACTATTCATGTTAAGATTTGAAAGGTTACAGCGTCCATTACCTGTCATGGAAAGCTTTTTGCCGGGAATATCACTTTTTTCAATTATAGTAATATCTCTTGCACCTTTTCTATAGGCAAAAACAGCAGCACATAGTCCCGAAGCTCCTGCGCCCACAATAACAATCTTATTATTCACTATATCTCCTTGAATTTGCATCCATCATTTTAATAAAAAATTTACCCAAAGGAAGTTTCATTAAACTATGCCTGTCTACACCATGAAGCAGGGTTAGGATCAAAATATATATCACATAAGAAACCACAATACATGCTGCCAGAGTCAGAATCTCACCAATTACATATCTAAGGGCGATTTTACACAAAAATGCCACAATTGCAGCCACAAGGCCTGATGCCAAAGCAATCACAGGTCTTGCAAAATCCCCTACTCCATAACCAAGCAATGCTCCGATAAGCTTATAAAAAACAATGTCAAATACAAGCATTGAAATAATAAATGATAAAACAATAGCATGAAGACCTCTGTGTAATACCAGCATAAAGAACAGGGAAGCTATAATATTTACCACCGCAAAAATTATAAGTCCTATCATTAAAAGCCTTGTATTTTCAAGTCTTATCACAAACCATTGAAGGAATATGAATATTCCCGTAATAATAATAAGTACCGCAGAAAAAGATAAAAGTCCAGGTTCTTCACCAAGAGTTTTACCATAAATTACTTCCTGTAAAATATCTGACATAAACATAACAAAAAATGTAACAGGTGCAAAAGCCCTTACCATACTGTGGCTAAGCTGACTATATAAAACAGAGGCAATCTCCTTTTTACCCTTTTTCATGGCGGCCTCTATCTGATACCACTTTTTTACATAAGGAATGAGCATGACAAAAACGGTGATAAGAACCACAGGCATAACCATTCCTATAAGTACACCCAGCTCAGAAATGTATATGCTGTTAAATTCTCCGCTTTCAGTGGTATAAAGGTATAATCTGATATTAACAAGTCCCACCAGACACATAATAAGCATAATAGGAACCGAATTCATAAGATATTCCAGAACCTCATTTTTAGATTCCAGATATCTGGTAGCGCCAGTTTTTACAAAAATTGCAATTTCTCTTTTTTTAGTGCCGTAAATGGAGACAATATACAAAAGGCTTAAGAATGCACCGATTGAAAAGCCTATCATGCATACACAAGCTGTATAAAATCTTGATACATAGTCTACGTGCAAAAGCGCATTTACCTTCTCGCCATAGGAATTTGCCACAAAGGAAAGAACCACAGAAATTATAAGAGAACTGATACTCATTATAAGCATACTGACAAAATTCTGAATAGTATAACCCATTCCATGGAGATATCCTCTGATACAGCCCTGAACACTTACACATAATATAGCCGGAAGTACCAGCCATAAAATAATATAGCCCCGTTCCATATAAAAAAACTTATCCATCAGAACGTAGGCTACCGAAGCCAATATAACACACAAAACAAGATCAATGATAAAAGCTATTAAAAGAGATTTCTTAAAAAGAGAAAGTGCATTTTGATATTGATCTCTTTTTATTCTGAACTTTACCATTTTGCAGACAGATCTTTCAAAAGAAACCAAAAATATACCACAGGAGAAAAAATATAAAATAAGAGGTACACTAAGATAACCGGCGCACATAGACCCTGCCATGCGAGTAACCGGAACAAGTACTGCAACTAAAATTGCCGCAGCAATAAATTCCCCCTTGGTGAGCATATCCGGTCTTAATCTGATTTTTTCCTTATCTGGTGTATTACTCATAATAAACTCCCCACTTTTTGTCAATCTCTGGTAATTCCCAAACCATTTAAAATAATGTTCTGTTTGTCCTCCATCACCTTTGCCTCATCCTCTTCCATATGATCATAACCACAAAGGTGAAGCATACTGTGAGCTACAAGAAAAGCGAATTCTCTCTTCTCACTGTGACCATATTCCGTAGCCTGCTCCCGTACGCGCTTTTCATTAATGACAATGTCACCAAACATTATTACCCCGGTATCTAAATCCATACAGTCGTTCCACTGATCGTCTCCTTCAGTTGGAAATACTCCCGGTTCTTCGTATTCTATATTGGGAAAAGAAAGCACATCTGTAGGCCTGTCAATATCCCTGAACTCTCTGTTCATTTCATGAATGCCTTCATCATCTGTAATAATAAGATTTATCTCCACATCAAAAGGACACTTTTCTTCATCAAGAACGGCACTGCATACAGATTTTGCCACTTCCTCAATATCAAAATCAAATTTGGCATCAACTTCGTTTTCAACGTAAAAAATCATAATATAACTTCTCTTTCTTAAGCAGCTTTCTGAGTTTTTCCAAATCACTAAAGGAAATACTGCTGCGATTAAACAGTTTCTTATCAAGCATATTGTCAATAATCTTATCTATAAGAGCATCATAATCAATTACAGGATTATTGTTTTTTCTTATAAGATACATAATTGAAATTACAAGTTCTTCACAAATATCTACAACAGTGGTTTCACGTCTTACAAATCCATTAATGGACTGTTCATCAAAAAACTCTTTTAAATAAGGCAAGGTTTCTTCCGGAAAGTTATTTTCTATAAAATAATGTTCCACATCTTCCCATTTGTTACTGTCGCACAAAACACCTACTCTCTTGTAATAAGCACAGGTTTTTGCAGGTCTGTTATTAAGTCCAAGAACAATAGCAGCTCTCTCGGTAAGGTATGCTGTGTGAATAGCTTTATAATACTCGTCCTTATCCTTTTCTTTAATTTCAACAAGCAAAGAAAATTCAGTATCATTTATATCCATATACATATCGGTGCTGCCTCTTATAATGTACAAGCTGTAAGCACCAAGAGTTATAAATAATATAATTGCATCAATAAAGGTACAGACTATAGGTACTATCAGAGAAATAACAGTAAAAGTCTTATTCTGAAACAGAATATCAAAGGCAACAAACAGTACAAACTGCATCAAAAGAGCTATAAATATGGGAAAGCCAACATCCTGGGTATCCTGAAGGTGATCCAGTAAAACAATTGCAAGGCAACCGGAAATAAAATAAATAAAAAATTCCGTATAACTTCCGCTTTCTTCCAGCAAAACAGAAAGTAAAATCAGAAATGAACCACTTACAATTCCAATAAAGCCGTTTGAAAAAAGTGCCAAAAGCACCATCATAGCCATGTACGGCCATGCCTGATTTGAAATAAGCGGCACAGACACAGCTAAAATCAGTGTACCAAGGTATGAAGCACAAAACCTCCATTGCTTATCTTTGTTGTCCCCTTTAAAGCCATCGGAAACAGTATTATCTATCAGCAGGAAAACCAGTATTCCTGCACAAAGAGTCATTACAACAACTATTCTTATGATTTCTTCCGGTTCTTTGCCATAAAAAAATGATGAAAGTGCAGCTAATAAAACTGTGGATGCAAAAATCACAATATACAAAACATTATTTTTTATAGATGCAAGTTTCTCGGTCATTTTACCCCTCGACGCTCCGATTTAGTATTATTCTTTCTTTTTTTGCGGCTTGCTTCTTTATTTTCATATTCTTCATAAGCCTTAACTATCTTCTGGACAAGAGGATGTCTTACAACATCCTGACTTGTAAGGTTGCAAAAGGCTATGTCATCAATATTTTTAAGAACAGAAGAAGCCACATCAAGACCGGATTTGACATCCGGTGCAAGATCTTTTTGGGTAGCATCACCGGTAACAATTACCTTTGAACCAAAACCAATTCTTGTTAAAAACATCTTCATCTGAGCAGGTGTGGTATTCTGAGCTTCATCCAGTATAATAAATGCATTATCCAAAGTACGTCCTCTCATATAAGCAAGAGGTGCCACTTCTATAAGACCCTTTTCCATATTTTTAAGGAAGTTATCCGTACCCATGATCTGATACAAAGCATCATATAATGGTCTAAGATAAGGATCTACTTTACTCTGAAGATCTCCGGGTAAAAAGCCAAGTTTTTCCCCGGCTTCTATAGCAGGTCTGGTAAGGATTATCCTACTTACCTCTTCTCTCTGAAATGCTGTAATAGCCATTGCCATAGCAAGATAGGTTTTTCCTGTACCTGCAGGGCCAAGTCCAAAAACAATCATATTGTTTCTTATGGCATCTACATATTTTTTCTGCCCCAGAGTCTTAGGTTTAATAGGCTTGCCACTTATGGTATGACAAATAATATCCTGATCGATGGTGACCAGAACATCATCCTTGGTATTTTTATTTTTCTTGTCATTTTTTAGGGAAATTGCATAATCAACATTTTGTGCTTCTATCTGACTGCCGCGAAGTGAAAGTGTAGAAAGCTCCCTTATGATATCTGAAGCCTTTGCGGCATTTTGAGCATCTCCGATAATATGAAGAACTCCTCCCCTGTCGATAATGTCTACATGAAAATTTTCTTCAATTTTCTTAATATGGCTGTCATTACCGCCAAATATGTTTTGAAGCGCTTCCATTGGAAGCGTTAAAGTTATTTCTGTTATGTCACTCATTTATGATACGGTTCCCCACTATTTATTTTATATCCCCTGTAAATCTGTTCCAATAATATTACTCTCATCATCTGATGAGGAAATGTCATATCCGAAAAACTTATATGACTGTCAGCCCTGTCCAGAATGCTTTTATGAAGTCCAAGAGAGCCTCCTATCACAAACTGAATATGATTATATCCTTTTAAACCCTTATCCTGAATAAAATCCGAAAAGCCTACAGAATCAAATTTCTTACCATCAATGGCAAGTGCGCAAAGATATCCGTGATCATCAATGTTTTTAATGATTCTTTCCGCTTCTTTTTGCTTTATCTGCTCTTCTATGGCAGGTGGTGCATTATCAGGAGTTTTTTCATCCTGAACCTCAACTATTTTGAGCTTGCAATATCTGGAAAGCCTTTTACTGTATTCTGCGATTGCATCATTCCAGTATTTCTCTTTAATTTTTCCTACGCAAAGTATTGATATGGTACTCAATCCTTCTGTATCTCCTGATTTTCATAAATCTTTGAATAAAATTCATCAATAAAGCTGTCAAGAACTTCCTCATCAAGATTTATAAAGTTCTGATTAATAATCTTTTTAATTGCTTCTGTTCTTGCAAAATATAGTGCTTCATCAATGCTGTCAACTGCTGTATCAGTAGACAATTCACTGTTTGCATCTTCAGCTGTAGAAAGATCACCGGCAACTTCAACCTCTTCTGAAGTCTCTTTTACCAGTGTTTTGGCAAAATCCTCTGTAACAGTAAGCTCCTGTGAATCTGTAACACCCTCGTTAATATGCTCCTGTTCATAAATGGCCACATCTATCTTTTCTTTTGAAAGATTTTGGTCACACCATTTGGAAAGTTCTTCCTTGAGATTACTTTCCTCTGCCACCTTCTTTATAAGAATCTTATATGTCTTTAAAGATAAAACACCCATTACAATAAAAAGTATAAAAAGTGCCAGCATTACACCACAGGATAAGAATCTGTTAAACTCGGGAACATTAAAGGGATTTAAGGTGAATATTATAATATCAAGTATCACACCTATAATTCCTACTATAACAAGCATTGCTCCTGATGAATGGTTATCCTGGGCACGTTCAGCATTACTTTGATATGACATAAATAATCCTCCGAAGATTAATTATATATTTTACGCAGTTAAAACCTATATTCTATTTTACTACTAACATGGAACCATTGTATATAATATTATCTATACCATTTTCTTCAATAAGTGAAGATTCCATCCAAAAGTACTCTTCCTCATTAAGCCTTGCCTGCAAAACAGGAAGCTGGCCTTTTTTATTTGCTTCTCCGTAGGCCACAAATTTGCCTTTTACAAGATTGCCATACCATTCCTTGGTATTTCCGTCTTTATAAACATTTATCAGATATATTTCTCCGTCATAATATCCTTCAGAGAAATTACCGATAACATTCTGAACATAAAAGGATGCCTCATCCATAAGCTCTGCATTGTAATCAAAATGCTCTTGTCCCTGGCCGTTTGGATAATCTCCTGACCATTCACCTACATACTGATGACAAGTTACAACGTAGGTATTATATTCAGGATAATATTGATACCATCCTCCTTCGCCACTTCTTAGACCATTTACCCAGTCGCCATAGTAGTACTGATTATCCGCATAAACAGCAACTCCTTTGCCATTTGGAACACCAGATTCATTTGTTTCACCAAGATAATAAAAGTTTGTAGTGCCGGATAAGGAATAAGACATTGCCTCAAAACGCTCCAGTCCCACCAGATCCTCTATTGCTTCCGAGTTTCCTTCATTGAAGTAATACAAAAGTTCAGAAAGTTGTGAATTTATATCATAGGAAACGTTTTTATATACATTCTTTAGGACAGCCGAAGTCTCAGGATAAAAAGAGTTTCCGGAGACAGTTTTAGACTGTGTCTGTTTTTCTGTTTCTGTTGAGGCTTTCGAAGAAGCAGATGATGCACTTTCTTTATCAATTTCAGTCTCTGTGCTTGAGCTTGAAGATTGATTTGATTTATCGTTTGAAGTGGCACTACTTGAATAGGAAGCTATATCAGACACTAAGACTGCCGATATATCGCCATCAGAATCGGACTTTTTATTGTCCCAGATAAGCATGATTACAAGAATTAATAATATTAATGCTGCAACGGCTACTGTAATAGCCATTTTTAACTTTTCGGTTGATTTCATATTCTCCCCTTTTCGTTTAATTAACTTTTTTAATTATACTAAAAAAAAGACAGTCATTACAAGCAAATGCAATGACTGTCATTTATTCTTAAGTTAAAATTAATTATTTGTTAGAAAGATATTCATCAATACCCTTAGCAGCTGCCTTACCTGCACCCATGGCAAGAATAACTGTTGCAGCACCTGTAACAGCATCACCACCGGCAAATACACCTGCCTTAGATGTCTGTCCGTTTTCTTCCTCAGCTACGATACATTTTCTCTTGTTGATCTCAAGACCCTTAGTTGTAGAAGAAATTAGCGGATTAGGAGAAGTTCCAAGAGACATGATTACTGCATCACACTCTATCTCAAACTCTGAACCTTCTACAGGAACAGGGCTTCTTCTTCCGGAAGCATCAGGCTCACCAAGCTCCATACGAATACATTTAATACCCTTAACCCATCCGTCTTCATTCTCAAGAATTTCTACAGGATTTGTAAGAAGATCAAATATGATTCCTTCTTCCTTAGCATGTCCGACTTCTTCCTTACGAGCAGGAAGCTCTTCTTCACTTCTTCTGTATACTACATGAACCTCAGCCCCAAGTCTTAAAGCTGTTCTTGCTGCATCCATAGCAACGTTACCGCCACCTACTACTACGCACTTTTTAGGTCTCATGATAGGTGTTGTTGAATTTTCATTAAAGGCCTTCATCAGATTACTTCTTGTAAGGAACTCATTGGCAGAGAATACACCAAGAGCCTGCTCACCTGGAATATTCATGAACTTAGGAAGTCCGGCACCTGATCCTACAAATACTGCATCAAAGCCTTCCTCTTCAAGGAGCTCATCTATTGTTGTTGATTTACCGATAACAACGTCAGTTTCAATCTTAACACCAAGAGCCTTTACATTTTCAATCTCTTTTTTAACAACAGCATCCTTAGGAAGACGGAATTCAGGAATACCGTATACAAGAACACCACCTGCCTCATGAAGAGCTTCAAAGATAGTTACATCGTAACCCATCTTGGCAAGATCGCCTGCACATGTAAGTCCTGAAGGACCTGAACCGATAACAGCAACCTTCTTGCCTTTCTTTTCCTTGGCAGTTTCAGGCTTAAGTCCCATAGCCTTTGCAGAGTCAGCAACATATCTTTCAAGCTTACCGATAGATACTGAATCTCCTTTAAATCCACGAACACATTTACCTTCACACTGGCTTTCCTGTGGGCAAACACGTCCACATACAGCAGGAAGTGCTGAAGATTCACCAATGATCTTATAAGCTGTTGCAATATCATCATTTTTAACAGCCTGAATAAATCCGGGAATATTTATAGATACAGGACAACCCTTAACGCACTGTGGATTAGAGCAGTTAAGGCATCTTGTTGCCTCATCAATTGCTTCTTCTCTGTTATATCCAAGACAAACTTCTTCAAAGTTTGTAGCTCGCACCTTTGGATCCTGTTCACGAACAGGAACTCTCTTAAATACATCTTCTACCATAGTTATCTCCCATCTATGCAATGATAAACATAAAGCTCATCGATTATAAATTACAAAATCAGTTGCAGTGTCCGCATCCACCGTGGTGAGTATCACCCTCTTTGGCTTCAAGGTATAATCTGCCTTCTTCTGTTTTATAAAGCTTCATACGGTTCATAGCCTGGTCAAAGTCAACAAGGTGTCCATCGAACTCAGGTCCATCAACACAAGCAAATTTAACTTCGCCGCCAACTGTAAGTCTGCATGCGCCACACATACCTGTTCCATCAACCATAATCGGGTTCATGCTTACAACTGTAGGAATGTTAAGTTCCTTAGTCAGTTTGCAAACGAATTTCATCATTATCATAGGTCCGATAGCTATGCAAAGGTCATACTTGTTGCCTTCATTCCATAAATCCTGAAGACAAACAGTAACATTACCTGTTCTTCCATAGGAACCGTCATCTGTAGTAACTATAAGATTTGAAACCTGTTTAAATCTATCCTCAAGAATTACAAGATCTTTAGTTCTTGCACCAATAATTACATCGCAGTCCACTCCTCTTTCCTTAAGCCACTTAGCCTGAGGATAAACAGGAGCTGTACCAACACCACCGGCAATAAACACAATCTTCTTTTTCTTTAACTCTTCCTCTGACATCTCGCAAAGCTCTGATGGCTTTCCAAGAGGTCCGACTACATCTGTAAATGAATCTCCGGCTTTAAGTGTAGAAAGTTTGTAAGATTCAGCACCGACTGCCTGAACTACAATTTCTACAGTTCCTTTCTCTCGATCGTAATCACAGATTGTAAGGGGAATTCTTTCTCCATCAGGATCAACTCTTACAATAAGGAACTGACCCGGCAGACATGAATGTGCTACCCTTGGTGCTTCCACAACCATCTGAATAATATTGGTTGTCAGCTCTTTAGCCTCTAAAATCCTAAACATCTTACTCCTCCTGAATATGCTTTAAATAATATATATTACCACCAGGATAATATTATAGTTTCAATAATCCCATAGCCATTAAATAGTAACATACAATAAAAATAATATAACTTGAAAACAAGATAATTTCAAGATTTAATTCTTTAAATCATTAAAGTGTTTTTCGAAATACTCTTTTACCTGTTGGAAAGAGTGATTAGCGTATATTTTCCGCTGGAATCATAACCGAGTCTGCTTACAGTACCATCATTGGTATTTACTGCATATAATAAACCTGTAGAGTAATTAGAGCCATCGTTGTTCATATGCTTTTCCACAATGACATAATACTCACCGGAACCATCTATTTCTATGGTTGAATCATATTCATAATAATGATACCCCCCAAGACCTATTACTTCACCATCGGAATTGATCAGATTCTTGAGCTTAACCATAACATTTATTACATTGGATATAGCCTGATCTGTAGATACAAGTCTTGTATAGATCAGATGATAATCTCTGTAGGTAATCTCACTGTAATTATTTTCCTGATCCACGGCAACAAAGGCATAATGACTTGTTCCTATCGGCATTGAAATAGGTGATGTATATATCTTTGAGGAAGATGTAGGCTCAGTTCCGTCCGTGGTATAATATATGGTGCAGTTTTCTATGGGAACCACCACTATCATGGTATTCTGAGAATATTCTCCGCTTTGTTCAACAACCACAGGTGCAGAAGGACAGGCAATTTCTATAGTATAGGTTTCAGAAACAACTTCGCTTTTATTTCCGTTTTCATCGATGGCAATTGCACTGATTATATACTCACCATCATCTGCAAGAATTATTGGCGATTCATATAAAATACTGCTATTATCGGCAGGATCACCGTTAACGGTATAGTAAATATCTGCATTTTCTCCGGAGGTAATGCTTATTTCTATTGCCTCCTCGTATTCGCCGCCACTATAGGAAAAAACAGGTGATGTAATAAGATTTGATATAACATCATCTTCAACATACTCAACCGATATTGAACTGTTGGCTGCCACATCAGAATCAGCATCGAATCCACCATTAAAAAACACAACAACTACAGCAATCAAAAGCATGCCAAAAAAGCCAAAGGTAGCAATGGTAAAAATAAAAGCACCATTTTTATGATTAAAAAGGCTTTTTTTATGAGAAAGAGATGATTTTATCTCTTTCTCTTCGCTTTTCCACATATCTTTGGCCAGGTCAAAAAGAGTTTCATTTATTTTGTTTTCAACTTCAGGATCGAATTCCGGAACAATATGTATTTCAGTACCACATTTGCCGCAATACATATAATCATCAGGAATCTCAGCACCGCAATTTGGACATTTCATAAGTGACACCCTTGCTTTTGAGTATTTATATCTGATTTTTATCTATTGGCTTCATGCATTTCATAAGCTTCAAAACAGTTGTTCATAAGCATGGCAATAGTCATAGGACCAACACCGCCCGGAACAGGAGTGATCATAGATGCGATTTCAGAAACTTCATCAAAAGCCACATCTCCGCAAAGCTTTCCTGTTTCAGCATTTCTGTTAATTCCCACATCGATGACAACAGCACCTTCTTTTACAAAATCCTTTGTAACAAAACGCGCTTTACCTATAGCAACGATAAGTATATCCGCTCTTTTACAAACTTCTGCAATGTCTTTTGTTCTGGAATGTGTAACAGTTACTGTGGCATTTTCTCTAAGCATAAGCATCATCATGGGCTTACCCACAATATTGCTTCTTCCCACGATAACGCATTCCTTACCTGAAATATCTACATTTGATCGTTTAAGAAGCTGTATGATACCGGCAGGTGTACAGGAAACAAAGCCTTTTTCCCCTGTGCATAAAGCTCCAACGTTCATAGGATGAAAACCGTCAACATCCTTTCCCGGGTCAATTGCTTCTATAACAGCCTTATCATCAATATGTTTAGGTACAGGCATCTGTACAAGAATTCCGTCTACTTCCTCATCTTTATTGAGCTTATCTATAAGCTCTAACAGCTCATCCTGAGTTATATGCTCATCAAGCTCATAGGAAAGTGACTTATATCCAATGTACTCACAGGCTTTCTTTTTATTTCTTACATAAACCTGTGAAGCAGGATCTGCTCCCACAAGGATGACTGCAAGGGTTGGAACCCTTTTTCCTTCAGCAACAAGCTTATCTGTTTTTTCCTTTAATTCATCCTTGATCTGAGTAGATATAAGCTTTCCGTCAATTAACTGTGCTCCCATTTTGTTCTCCTATGCATGTATTTTGTTTTAACTGATATCAGAATAATCCTGTGATTTTTCCCTCTTCATCTACATCTATTCTGTAAGCAGCAGGTGCTTTTGGAAGTCCAGGCATAGTTGCAATACTTCCTGTAAGTACAACCACAAAGCCTGCTCCGGCAGAAACATATACTTCTCTTACTCCAAGAGTAAAGCCTTCAGGTCTACCAAGTTTTGAAGCATCATCTGAAAGAGAATACTGTGTTTTAGCCATACAAATAGGAGTATTGGCAAAACCAAGCTTTTCAAGATTTGCAATTTGCTTATTAGCAGCAGCTGTATAGCTTACATCACCTGCCCCATAAATTTCTGTTGCAATGGTCTTGATTTTTTCCTTGATTGAAAGCTCTGTAGAGTAGATAGGTGTATAGTTACTTTCCTTATTTTCAATAGTATAAAGAACCTTCTTTGCAAGTTCTACACCACCTTCGCCGCCTTTAGCCCATACATTTGCCAGTGCAAACTCGCAATCCTTGGACTTACAGAATTCAGATACAAATTCAATTTCTTTTTCAGTATCTGAAACAAAAGAATTTAGTGTAACTACTACAGGTACTTTAAATTTCTGAATATTTTCTATGTGCTTTTCAAGGTTAACAATACCTTTTTTCAAAGCATCAAGATTTTCATTATTAAGTTCATCCTTTGGAACTCCGCCATTATATTTAAGAGCTCTGATTGTTGCTACCAGCACTACAGCAGCAGGGTGGAGATTTGCAATTCTTGACTTAATATCAAGGAACTTTTCTGCACCAAGATCAGCACCAAAGCCTGCCTCTGTAACAACATAATCTCCAAGAGCTAGGGCTGCCTTAGTAGCTCTTACTGAGTTACAACCATGAGCTATATTCGCAAACGGTCCTCCATGAATAATTACAGGAGTATGTTCCAGTGTCTGTACTATATTAGGTTTAATGGCATCCTTTAACAAAGCAGCCATGGCACCAACAGCATTAAGTTCCTTAGCTGTAACAGGCTCACCCTTAAAATTATAAGCCACGATAATATTTGAAAGTCTCTTCTTAAGATCCTGCATATCAGTTGCAAGACAAAGGATAGCCATTATCTCAGAAGCTACTGTAATAACAAAATGATCCTCTCTTACTACTCCGTCCATCTTGTTACCAAGTCCCACTACAATATTTCTAAGGACTCTGTCATTCATATCCTCGCATCTTTTCCATACAACCTGTCTGGTATCAATGCCAAGTTCATTGCCCTGTTGAATATGATTATCCAAAATAGCGGCGAGAAGATTGTTAGCTGAGGTAATAGCATGGAAATCTCCTGTAAAATGAAGATTTATATCCTCCATAGGAACAACCTGTGAATATCCACCGCCGGCTGCACCGCCCTTTACACCAAAACATGGTCCAAGTGAAGGCTCACGAAGTGCAATAACTGTTTTCTTACCAAGACGTGACAATGCATCTCCCAGACCGACACTTACTGTAGTCTTGCCTTCTCCTGCAGGAGTGGGATTAATGGCAGTTACAAGAATAAGCTTGCCATCCTTATCCTTTGGTAACTTTCTAAGATACTCTTCTGATATCTTTGCCTTATATTTGCCATATAATTCGATATCATCCTCTGTCATACCAAGTTTTGCAGCAACCTCTTTTATAGGCTGCATCACAGTTTCCTGTGCGATTTCAATATCTGTTTTCATAGCTTGCGTTCTCCTTTACCCGTTTGCGCTTTGCAGATACCCCTCAAATTCATCCATAGTCATAAGTATTTTACGAGGCTTGGTACCTTCCTCTGCACCTACTACACCTGCATCACAAAGCTGATCCATAATTCTTGCTGCTCTGTTAAAGCCAATTTTATATGCTCTTTGCAACATTCCTATAGAAGCTTTATCTTTTTCTATTATAAACCTTCCGGCCTCTGCAAAATACTCATCAACATCATTTCCACCTGCTGAGGCACCACCCTGGCCACCTCCCGGTGAACTTTCAAATGAACTAATCTGACTTTGAATTTCTTCACTATATTCCAAACTGTCTGCCTGCTTTTTAAGGAAATCAGTTACAGCCTGAACCTCTTTATCTGAAATAAATGCACCCTGTATACGTGCAGGCTTAGGATATCCTTGCGGATCAAAAAGCATATCTCCTTTTCCCAAAAGCTTTTCGGCACCGTTCATATCCAGAATAGTTCTGGAGTCCACGCCACTTGAAACAGCAAAGGCTATTCTACTTGGCATATTAGCCTTAATAAGACCTGTGATTACGTCTACCGAAGGTCTCTGGGTGGCAATTATAAGATGAATACCTGCAGCTCTGGCAAGCTGAGTAAGTCTGCATATAGCTTCCTCAACTTCATTGGCAGAAACCATCATAAGATCTGCCAGCTCATCTACTATTACAAGTATCTGTGGCATTACCTCCATGGACTCATCTTCAGGATGAGCCTTGGCATATTGATTATAGCCCTTTAAATCTCTTACACCTGCATCGGCAAATTTCTTATATCTTGCTGTCATTTCAGCCACTGCCCAGTTAAGAGCAGCTGCAGCCTTTTTAGGATCTGTAACAACAGGTATAAGAAGATGCGGTATGCCGTTATAAACACTAAGTTCAACTATCTTAGGATCTATCAGGATAAGCTTAACATCTTCCGGTGAAGATTTGTATATAATACTCATAATAATGGTATTGATACAAACAGACTTACCCGAACCTGTTGATCCCGCAATAAGAAGATGAGGCATCTTGGCAATATCTGTAACCACGACCTTACCGCCAATATCCTTACCCACTGCAAAGGTAAGCTTTGCATCAAAATTTTTATACTCGTCGCTTTCAAGAAGATCCCTGAAAGCAACCATTGTATTTTCCTTATTTGGAACCTCTATTCCAACTGCAGCCTTACCCGGTATCGGTGCCTCAATACGAATATCCGTAGCAGCAAGATTCATCTTAATATCATCAGAAAGACTTACAATCTTACTAACCTTTACTCCGGCTTCCGGTTGAAGTTCATATCTGGTAACTGCAGGTCCCTGACTTATGTCGGTTATTGTAACATTAACTCCAAAGGTTTTTAATGTTTCCTGTAATTTAAGAGCTGTTTCCTTAAGTGCTCTGGTAGAATCATTTTTATTCTTAACACCCTTTTGCAAAAGAGATATCGGTGGGAAAACATAATTCTTAGGCTTCTTTTTCTCTTCCTTTTTAATTTCTCCCTCTATATCGTTGCCTGTAGCAAAAGCAGCGTCTGTAGGCTTTTTAACCATAGCTCGGCTCTGGGTATCATCACTTTTTTTGGTCTGTGATATATAGTCCTGGGTATGAACCACATAATCACCATCCAGATCTTCACCTTCTTTATGAATACTTATAGAAGCATAGTCTTCTTCACTAAAGGATGAACCAGGTTGCTGTGTATTGACAGACTCTTCAAATTGTTCATTATAAATATCCCCTTCATCAGAAGCTTCCTCTTCATAAGAAGATTCTTTTTCATAAGGAGATTCTTTGTCATAAGAAGAATCAGCTTCATATCTAAATGAATCTTCCTGTTCCTCAGGATAATTATCATCATTTTCCTGCATATATATAGGCGAATCGGAAACTGTCACAGAAGGTTCTTCCTCGCCGCCGTAATATGTATGAATAACCGGCTCTGTACGTATAACTCTCTGTCCATCAGGTTCAACATCTGTATGCATAGAATGCTGAAGGGTTATTTCGTGAATATCATCATGTATCTGGTCTTCATCCGGTATAAAAATATTTCTGTTTTCTTCACTACTAATATCAGAAAGCGGCAATACCTCGCTATCTTCACTTTCATCTTCCTGAAGAGAGGTATCCAGCATTACTCCTGAAACCTTTTTATCCATTCGAAGAATCTTTTCATCTTCCTTCTGTTCAAGAGCAAGGCGCTTTTCTTCTTCAAGACGCTGTTTCTTTTCCTGCTGTCTTATTCTTCTCTCTTCTGCTCTTTCTCTGTAAAGATCCGCATCCTCTCTGGTGCGTTCCGCAATTTTCTTTCCACCCCTTTTAAGTCCGTTTACAAAAGATTTTTCTGTAAAAAGAACAAGACAGATAATTGTAAGAGCAAATAAAACCAGAATTGTCCCTGCAGTAGAAAGATATTTAATTCCTGCATAGGCCACTGAACCTGCTATAGCACCTCCACCATTTCTGCTTTCACTTGAAAGAGTATAAATCTGTGCAATGTTATAGCTTTCTGCCTGAAATGGTCTTCCGGTCAAAAGCTCTGCCGCTATTCCGATGATCATGACAAGGCCCAGTCCCGATGTAATCTTTCTTACGGCTGCCGGTGATCCGCCGTTGGATATGGCAAGACCTATGGAAATAAATCCTGCAATCGGAGCAATATAAGCGGTAAGTCCAAATAAACCAAACATTATATCGCTCAACACATTACCAAAAGCTCCGCAAACTCTGAAATTACATATAAATAAAAAAAGTGCCAATAATAAAAAGCAAATTAAATAAACTTCACTCCTTACGGCAAAATCAAGAGATTCATCCCTGCTGCTTTGTCTTTTTCTGCTTGTTGTTTTCTTTCTGCTTGAATTTTTTGAATTTTTTGAATTTGATCTTCCCCTGTTAGATGCCATTTTTTAATAAAGTCCCAACCTATCTGTAAATTCTCGCATGTCAAATAACCTCCATAATAAAAAGGTTTCTAACCTGCGAATAAAAAATTTCCCCTAAGTGTCAAAATCAGACACATAATTATAGCTCTTAAAAAGTATATCATTTTTGGTTCCTTTATGCTATACTATGTCTGATTTTATGGTTAACAAAGATTTAGAACAGGAGCTGGATATGGAATTTAAACAGGAAGCTGATACAGGCTTATTTAAACAAATCGGAAACACAGATACAACACTTAAGATCAAGGATGTTGCATCAAAATGTAAGCTCGCCAAGACAGAAAATGGTGTTAAGCTTGAATGCAATTATGCCGGACCTAATGCAAGCAAATACCTTCAATATATTGAAAAGCACAGAGAGGAAGTAACACAGTATCTTTTAAATCCTGATACTGCAGACCTTTACGAATGGATGGAAATGAGTCATCAGACACCTCTCACTCTTAAAAAGCACGAAAAAGAAAAGCTTATTCTTTACGTTAATTTTGATCCTGAAACAATGATCATGGAAACAGGTATTGCTGATGAATATGTTACTATGAAACTTGGCACACCACTTATGTCAATAGACGTAGGTGCATCAACAAGAAACGAATTCAAGCTTGCAGTATATGATATGCTTCTTCTTGCAGACGAAATCGCCATTCAGATGGGCAATGATGACCTTCGTAAGATGTCTAATATTGAAATGGTCAAGACTTATCTTGCAGAAATTTATGATAAGTATAAAGAAAATACCAATTACGTTGATTGACTGGCATAATAATAGCCCGGCTCTAAAGAGTCGGGCTATATTTTATATCATAGGAAATTGCTTTCCTATGATATAAAAAACGCTCCGCTAAGGATGCGCACTCGCGCGATAGGTAAATGTTGCATAAATGCAACCGCGCTCGGCGCGAGAATGTCGCAAGCGACATTCTTTGTTCTATATT
>JAILBM010000048.1 GCA_024680925.1 Butyrivibrio sp. | reverse complement strand
TTCTTCAACTTTTACGTTCACTTTTTTTTTACCTTTTCAACCTTTGCGCTTGTATCTGAGCCAGTGCTCATTTCATTTATATTTTTGCAATATTCCTCATATTGAGATTTACATTCTGCCATGATTTTGTCAAGTCCGGCTGCATTGAGCTTTTCTACAAATTCATTATATTTGGCTTCAGTTTCATCACCGAACATTCCAAGGTTAAAGCTTGAACTGTATTCTTCAATAATAGAGTTAATTACTACAAATTCTGTTTCTACAGGCTGGCTGTCGAAGGCAAAACCTGAAGCAAGAGGGGAGTACTCTTTAGCTGTGCATACATCGCCGAAATAAGACATTCTTTCATCATCGGTATATTCACCGGGGGTATCTTTTCCCGGAAGGCCCCAAGCCCATGCTGCCCATGGATAGTTATCTGCAGATTCACCATTAATTCTTTTTCCGTCTTCTGTAAGAGTATAGTGAACACCTTCTATACCGCCTACTACAAGGTTATTTACTTCCGGAAATCCCTTTATGCAATCCAGAACAAGAGCAGCTCTTTCCGGAATTGTTGAATTTGCAGGAATAGCCATCATATCGTTGGCATAGCTGTCTCTTTTGGCAGGAGCGTCCGGAGTTACATCATAAACAGCAAAGGTTCCAAGTCCCGAATCCTCCATTTTCTTACCTGTACTTGCGGCAGCAGAGTTCCATATAATAGATGCTGTCTTACCGCTTTCAAAATTGACCTGTGGGTCAGATGTATCATTTACACGTGTAGGAGACCATACATTATGCTCAGCCATTTCTGCCATTTCAAGATAATACTTAAGGCAGTCTGGAGATGTATATTTATAGAAGACATCTGTATCAAAGTCAGGGAGATCTTCTGAATTATGTGTATAATACATGAAATCATAACCGGATGCCAGATTATCGGCACCTACATTCTGCCACCAGAGGTGATCACCGAATTCGTTTGAACCACGCTGTCCATTGGCATAGATTCCGTTGGAACTTTCATTTTCAGCAATGGTATAAAGAGCTTCTTTCATTGTATCCCAGCTATTGATTTCTTTAATATCATATTTGTCGGCAATATCCTGTCTGAGAACGAATACGTTATAACTGGTAAATGTAGAGCTGTTTTTTGGAATAGCATAAATTTTTCCGCTAATGGCAGCCTGAGTCCAGCTTTCGGGAACCTGTTGAGGATAGCTGTAGGGCATATATTTTTCAAGCCATTCAGGGGTAAGCTCTTTAAAAGCACCGTTTCCTGATTCTGAATTGTAGTTACACCAGGAAGATGTATAAATAAGGTCAGCCTTCTCGCCACCTGAAAGAAGCAGAGAATACTTTGTACCAAGATCACCCCAGCTTATAAATTCAACCTGAAGAGAAGTATTAAGCCATGGATTAAGGTATTCTGAGTTTAACTTTTCAAGTACCATATCCATATCTGTTGGTCTTTCACCAACAGCATAACATACTACATCTTCATGCTGTGCAAGATCATATCCCATATCGATGTATGGACTGTCAGGTGAAATACCGTCATTTGAATAAACTGTAGTATCTATCGATACTACGTTTGATGCAGTTGAACTATCTGAGCTCTGACCGCATCCGGCTGCACTAAGGAGCATTGAAGCTGAGAGTGCAAGGCCAATACTTTTTTTAACAATACCTTTTTTCATTAAAAATTATCCTCCTTAAGATAAAAATGTGTATATAAAAAATTATCCTTTTACAGAACCTATGGTTATTCCTTTTACAAAGTATTTCTGAAGGAATGGGTAGAGCAGTATGATAGGACCTGTTGCCACAACGGTCATAGCCATTTTTACACTTTCTGTTGGAACTGAAGCTACAACCATACCGGTCTGATTAGCGATTCTTGTCATGGATTCAGCACTGTTTAAAATGTTCTGAAGCATGTACTGCAGATTCCACATTTTGTGATCGTTTATATAGAGCATACAGTTGTACCAGTCATTCCAATAGCCAAGAGCAGTAAAGAGTGAAAGAGTAGCTATAAGCGGCTTGGAAAGAGGAAGCATGATCTTGAAATATATAAGAGGATCCCCGGCTCCATCCATTTTGGCTGACTCTACAAGCTCATAAGGTATGCCTTTCATAAAGCTTTTGGTGATGATCATGTTCCAAACCGAGAAAAGCCCCGGAATTATAAGTGCATAAATATGGTTTGAAAAGTGCAGGAACTTGGTACATAACAGATACCAGGGAACCAGACCACCACTGAAAAGGGTTGTAAAAAAGAAAAAGAAGGAAAAGAAGTTTCTCCATGGAAAATCAGGTCTGGATAATACGTATCCTGTCATGGTAACTATAAGTATTGCCAGAAAGGTTCCTATAAGTGTTACAAATATGGTTACTCCATAGGCATTTATAATTGAATTTGGACTTTTAAGTATTATTCTGTAGGCCTCCAGAGTAAGGTTTTTTATCCCCGGAAAAAAGGAAAAGCCGTTGGTCAATATGCTTTTTTCATTAGTAAAAGAACCTACAAAAACCAGATAAAAGGGAATTACACAGATTACCGCAAATACAGAAGTAAGTACATAGCTTATGAATAATAAAACTATATACAAGATTAATAATTCTCTTGATATGAAAATATTTAATTCCATAAGCTATGTACTTACTTCTGTATTTGCGGTAATCTGTGTAATTCCCTTTTATCTGGTTTTTGTAGGTTCTTTT
>JAILBM010000041.1 GCA_024680925.1 Butyrivibrio sp. | reverse complement strand
GCAATGCATCCCATGGGTATGTTTTTGGTATTTGGGATGAAAATGTTTTAATCACTATGCATCCCATATATAGATTTTTACTCTATGGGATGCATACTTATAAAAATATAGGAAATGGATTACAGCCCAAAACTGATATTTAATTATTTGGGATGAATTTTTATCTATTTACCGTAAAGAAAGCGATAAATTCGAGCTTGTGGGGATGATGTTAGAACATAATATCAGAATGTTTCCTTTTCATCATATCAAAATATTTAAAAATTCATAGGTTTTTGATTTTCATCAGAAAATCAAGAACCGGACACCGACCAATATTTTCTGAAAGAAAATGTTGCCTGGCGAAGCCAGGTTCTTGTGGGCCTTTTCCTTAAGTGGCCCACAAGAAGTCATAATTAAAAATCCAATGGTATCTCGTATGAGGTACCATTTTCTTTACTCGGAATATCTCCGAATCACAACCTCCTACTGACTACTTTTTGACTACTTTTCATGTCCATGATTTTCCTAGATATTCGTAGTTATTACACAAACTGTGATATTATAGGTGTGGCACCGTGCCATTGTTACATTATTTTTATCCCGCAACGGTGCGCATTACAGGGAATAACTTGGAATTATAAGGAGCTAAAATCAATGATAAAAATACTGTTCGTCTGCCACGGCAACATCTGCCGAAGCCCCATGGCAGAGTTCATTTTAAAGGACATGACACAAAAAAGGGGCATTGCCCATGAGTTTGAGATTGCTTCTGCAGCTACAAGCACAGAAGAAATCTGGAATGGTGTAGGAAATCCCGTATATCCTCCTGCCAGGCAGAAACTGGCGGAGCATGGCATATCCTGCGAAGGGAAAAGAGCCAGGCAGGTCACAAGAGAAGACTTTGCATATTACGATTATGTCATTGGCATGGATACGCAGAATATGCGTAATATGACAAGAGTTTGCCCGGAAGAATATCAGTATAAGATATCTCTTATGCTGGATTATACCAATCGACCGGGGAGCGTTTCTGATCCTTGGTATTCAGGTGATTTTGAAGCAACATGGGTTGATGTAAATGAAGGATGCAGGGGGCTGTTAAAGTATCTCGGATTTTAAAATATTATGTTGACAGTAGAGCCGTTTATACTTAAACTATTCATAAGGCAAAGGCGCCAATAGGTCCGTAGGTGGACTTTGATTGGTGACTTTGTCTTTTTTTATAATTAGTCTTTACTGGTTATAAACAGAAGAATTTTTTGCGAAGCGCAAACAAAAAGTTGATTATACGAAATGGAGTAAAATAAGGATAATATGGGAAAGTATACCAAGGAAGATATTTTCAGAATAGTAGAGGAAGAAGATGTTGCCTTTATAAGACTGCAGTTCTGCGACATTTTCGGAACACCTAAAAACATTGCCATTACAGGTGGACAACTTGAAAAGGCATTAAATAACGAAATTATGTTTGACGGATCTTCTATAGAAGGATTTGTCAGAAGTGAAGAAAGCGATATGTATCTTTATCCTGATATTGATACCTTTGATATCTTCCCTTGGAGACCACAAAGCGGCAAGGTAGCAAGAATGTTCTGCAATGTTTATACATTGGATGGAAAGCCTTTTGCCGGGGATCCCAGAAATATCCTCAAAAGAGTTTTAAAGGAAGCAGGAGATATGGGGCTTAATTTCAAGGTTGACCCACATCTTGAATTCTTCCTTTTTGATACAGATGATGCCGGACTTCCTACAACAGATACCCATGAAAATGCGGGTTATTTTGATGTGGCTCCTGCTGATCAGGCAGAGAATGTCAGAAGAGATATTATCATGAATCTTGAAGAGATGAATTTTGATATTTCTTCTTCTCATCATGAAAGTGCTCCTGCACAGCATGAGATTGATTTTGCAGAGGATGCCGCTGACAGAATGGCAGATATGATCATGACCTTTAAGATGACAGTTAAGACTATTGCCAAGCGTCATGGACTATATGCTACTTTTATGCCTAAGCCTAAAGAAGGTGTTAGTGGTTCGGGTATGCACATGAACATTTTATGTGAAAATAGCGATGGAGAAAGTCTTTTCTCTGATGAATACGGCAATCTTACAGATGTTGCATATCAGTTTATTGCAGGTGTTCTTGATCATATTAAGGGTATTACACTGGTAACTAATCCATTGGTTAATTCCTATAAGAGACTGGTTCCGGGATATGATGCTCCTGTAAATATTTCATGGTCAGGCTCTTCGGCAAACCGTTCTTCACTTATTCGCATTCCTTCACAGCGCGGAGCATGGACAAGAGTAGAGCTTAGAAATCCGGATGCAACCTGTAATCCATATCTTGCTATTGCCCTTATTCTGGCAGCAGGTATGGACGGAATTAAGAGAGAACTCACACCGCCTGCAGAAATGCATGAGAATTTTACAGCTGCAACAACAAATGAAATCAGAAATGCGGGTTATGAAAATCTTCCACAAACTCTGGGTGAAGCAATTGAAGCTTATTCCAAGGATGACTTTGTAAAGAATATTCTTGGTGAATCTGTATTTGATAAATATTTAAGAGCCAAGAGAATGGATTGGGATTCCTTCCGTACGTGTGTAACTCAGTGGGAAATTTCGCAGTACTTAAGTAAGTTTTAACAGTAATAGCTAAATCGTAGCGAAAGGCAAAATATGCAGAATATAATAGTAGCCTTTGCTAAGCTTGAGGATGCTGCGAACTTTAAGAAGGTGATAATAAGAGGTGGTATGGATGTAAATGTGGTTTGTACATCCGGTGCCCAGGCACTTTCCGCTATGGAAGATTTGGGAAATGGTGTTATTGTATGTGGATTTAGATTAAGTGATATGCAATACACAGAACTTGCTGAGAGTTTACCGGGTTTTTTTCAAATGCTTCTTATTGCATCTCCTAATAAGGTGGACGGTGACAGTCTTCCTGATAATGTTGTGTATCTCCCGACGCCCATACAAAGGAATGATCTGTATCAAACGTTGCAGATCATGCTGGAGGGCATAGTAAGGCGCAGGAAAAAGGCAAAATCAGCGGCTAAGCAAAGAAATGAAAAAGATAAGGAGATAATCACAAAGGCCAAGGAACTTCTAATGGAAAGGCACCATATGACTGAACCGGAGGCGCATAAGTATTTGCAAAAATGCTCTATGGATTCCGGTACGGATATGCTGGAAACGGCAGAAATGGTTATTTCTCTAAATGTATAAAATAATCCCTGTGGTTAAATCACGTTTGTGACCATAACACAGGGATTTAATTTATTATCCAAGGGCTACATCCATAGCCATCATTATTACAAATCCTATAGCGAAACCTATGGTTGCAAGGTTAGAATGCTCACCTTCTGAAGCTTCGGGAATAATTTCTTCTACAATTACATAAACCATGGCACCGGCAGCAAAACTCAGCAGGTAGGGAAGTATTGGTACCATAATATTGGCAAGAAGTATTGTGATCAGAGCACCTACAGGTTCTACAAGACCTGATAGTGTACCGTAGGCAAAGGCTTTATTTTTGCTGGCACCCTCTGCTCTAAGGGGCATTGATATAATAGCTCCTTCCGGAAAGTTCTGAATTGCTATACCAATAGAGAGGGCAAAGGCTGCAGAGAGACTGATTGAATCTCCTCCAACGAGCATACCGGCAAATACAACACCTACCGCCATACCTTCAGGAAGATTGTGGATGGCTACAGCCAGGATCATCATGGTTGTTCTTTCAAGAGAGGTTTTTGGACCTTCCGGTTTATCTTCTCCTAAATGCAGGTGAGGTGTAAGTCTGTCGATGCACAGAAGTGCACCGATACCAATCATAAATCCGACAGCAGCAGGCAAAAAACTTAGTTTCCCAAGGCCCGCTTCCTCTGACATATTCATAGCCGGTACCAAAAGGGACCATACTGAAGCTGCCATCATAACGCCTGATGCAAAACCAAGAAGTATTTTTTGCAAAAGATCGTTAATTTTATCCTTCATCATGTATACCATAGCAGAACCAAGTGTTGTTCCGATAAAGGGAATAAGAATTCCAATCCAAGTATTTATATTGCTCATAAGAACCTCCTCACAGTTATTTTGCTGATAAATATGTTAGCATCTGCTAACAATGCCGATTATATACCAGCAAAAATTAAATTGCAACACAAAAAATTGCATACAATAAGATTATAATACTCCATATTATGAAAAAAAGCTAGTAAATAGTTGTATTTTTGATATAATGAAATTAGAAAAGAGTTTATTTATGGGTATTTCCATTAGTAACAAGGGGGCAATTATGGATATATCAAGTTTGATGAGTCTTTCTTCACTGACAAATTCAACTTCAGATCTGACAACTGCTATTTCAAAGTTAACAGATTCAGATTTGTCCGGTCTGTCGGATATAGAGCTTCAAAGTCTTCAGGACCTGACAACTTCAGGAATATCGACTTTTTCAGGAATTTCCAATGACACAGTAAAAACTGCTACAGAAAATTTTTCTACTATCTTAAAGAATACTTTGGAGGAAGTTCAGGAGACAGGAACTTTATCTGATGAAACCCAGGAACAGCTTACTGAAGTGGTAAATGTACTTCAAAGTTCCCAGGCTGATAATTCAGGAGATGATAATACAGCATATCAGTTATATCAGGAGCTGTTTAACAGTGCTCAGGGAAGAAAAAATGTTAAGGAGATAGTGCAATCCGGCTTTACCAGAATGATTTTTGATTCAGGAGATGTAACTACAGGGCTTGACAATATGTCTGCTATGATCAGCGCCTTGGAAAATACAGAATCTACAGAGAATAAATGAGAAAATAAAAATCTAATGTGAATTTCCGGTGACTTTGGAATTATCACATTAGATTTTTTATGAAAAAAATTATTTACTCAGTAACACCATCCCAAAGGTAATCTATGTACTGAAGTGCTAAATCTATTCTTTCTGAGGAAGCAATTACTCCGATTACAGGAACTCTGTCAGTGTAGATGCCTAGCTCTGCAAGGTAAGGAGCATCTGTACAGATAATACCTACAGGAATAGGAGATTCCATTTTGGTTGGATCGGGTGCTGTAAAGTCTTCGGGAGTTACATACTCGGATGCAGTGAAGGTGGATAAAGACATTTCGTTACCATTTTCCATTATGGCATCCATATCGTCCGTCGAAGCAGAAGCGGAAACATCAGAAGCTTCCTCAAGTTCATATGTGCCGTCGTTTACGGCATCTATAACAGCCTGATCTATGTAGTAGATGTAATCTGCATATTTCTGAAGCTGCTCTTTTGTCATTATATCCCTTAGATCATAGAACATACTGCTTCGTGCGTAGTAGTTAAAAGTATCTGCATCGGAGGTTATGATATCAAGATCTCCAGAAGCTGTGACTGCCATGATCTTTTCTGAATTGGCAATTGTGTACTGATCCAGACTATCCATGTTTACTGCAGTTGTAAGATCGATAAGAACATCATATTTTTCTTCATTGATTGAAGCAAGGGAAGCAAATTCACTTTCAATTTGTTCCTGTTCAACTGTCTGATAGCAGTTAACCATTATGGCATAAAATCCGTAATCTTTTGAAGTAACTATATCATGAATTAATGCTCCGAAAAAAATTATACAAAAGGCAATAACAAGGGTGTGAACCTTGTAATATTCCCAAAAATAAGCAACTTTTCCTTTGAAACCGGCATCTTTCATGGCCAGACGCTGTTTCTTTATTTCTTCTTCACTAAGTGCCATGTGTTACATTCCCTCCAATCTTTTCATGTAAAAACAAAATTAACAACTATTATACAATAAAAACGTGTAAAATACACACAAAATCTTAATTATCGATTAAACGTTTATAAACAATCCAAGTCTTGAAAATGCTTGAAAGATTGTTTAAAGTAATATATAGTAGAGCATAAAAATAGGAGGAGTTTGGTTTAAGATTATGAACGATAACAATTATGTTGAATGTCTGGTTTCCAGAAAACCTTCAGTTCTGATGAAGTTTCTCAAAATTCTCACAATTATGCTTGCTGTTGCATTCTTTTTCCTTGGAATGATGAGTATAGCATTTTTCATCATTTTTATCGCCATGTGCGTTGCTGCATATTTTGTATTCCAAAATGCTTCAATCGAATATGAATACTTATATTGCGACAGAGAAATTAGTATCGACCGCATATATAATAAGAGCAGACGTAAAAATGCCGGAAAATTTGAGACAGACAAGATGGAAATTTTAGCACCGGCTAGATCCTATCATCTTGATGAGTACAAGAACAAGCAGAGCTATAAGGTATTGGACTATAGTTCAGGTATCAAGGATCAGCAGCCTGATCCAACCTATGTCATGTATTATGATGGCAGGGAGAAAATTGTTTTTGAACCAAATGCCGAGTTTGTTGCTGCCGTTAAAAACGTAGCACCAAGAAAGGTATTTACTGATTAAGGTTGTTTAATGTTTGAGGGGGATTCTTTGTAGTTTAAGTTTACTATTTAAAAAGAATTGGAGAGAACATGGGACAGATTATAGGTGAAGGAATAACTTTTGATGATGTATTATTGGTACCACAGTTTTCAAATGTTGTACCAAATCAGGTAGATCTTAGCACTTACCTGACAAAAAAGATTAAGCTCAATATTCCGATGATGAGCGCAGGAATGGATACAGTTACCGAACACAGAATGGCCATTGCCATGGCAAGACAGGGTGGTATCGGTATTATTCACAAGAATATGTCTATAGAAGCACAGGCTGAAGAGGTAGATAAGGTTAAACGTTCAGAGAACGGCGTTATCACAGATCCTTTTTCACTTTCACCTGATCACACACTTGCTGATGCAGATGCTCTTATGGCTAAGTTCAGAATTAGTGGTGTGCCTATTACAGAAGGCAAGAAGCTTGTAGGTATTATTACAAACAGAGATCTTAAGTTCCAGACAGATTTTTCACAGAAGATAAAGGAAGTTATGACCAGTGAGAATCTTGTTACAGCCAAGGCAGGAATTACACTTGAAGAGGCTAAGCAGATCCTTGCAAAGTCAAAAAAGGAAAAGCTTCCGTTAGTAGATGATGATTACAATCTTGTAGGTCTTATAACAATTAAGGATATTGAAAAGACTATTAAGTACCCATTGGCTGCCAAGGATGAGCAGGGCAGACTTTTGTGTGGCGCTGCAGTTGGTATTACAGCTAATGTTCTTGAAAGAGTATCAGCACTTGTTGATGCTAAGGTTGATTGTGTAGTCCTTGACAGTGCTCATGGTCATTCTGAAAATGTTATAAGATGTGTTCGTATGATTAAAGAGAAGTTCCCTGAACTTCAGGTTATAGCCGGAAATGTAGCTACAGCTCAGGCAGCAAAGGACCTTATTGAAGCAGGTGCTGATGCTGTTAAGGTTGGTATCGGACCCGGTTCTATTTGTACTACTCGTGTAGTAGCAGGTATCGGTGTTCCTCAGATAACTGCAGTTATGGACTGTTATGAAGCTGCCAAGGAGTATGGTGTACCTATTATCGCTGATGGTGGTATCAAGTTCTCAGGTGATATTACAAAGGCTATTGCAGCAGGTGCAAATCTGGTTATGATGGGTTCAATGTTTGCAGGATGCGAAGAGGCACCTGGCGATTATGAACTTTATCAGGGAAGAAAATTCAAAGTATATCGTGGTATGGGTTCAATAGCAGCTATGGAGAACGGTTCTAAGGATCGTTATTTCCAGGAAGGTGCTAAGAAGCTTGTTCCTGAAGGTGTAGAAGGCCGAGTTGCATATAAGGGCGCTGTTGAAGATACAGTATTCCAACTTATTGGTGGTCTTCGTTCTGGTATGGGTTACTGCGGATGCAAGACTATTCAGGAACTTAAAGAGAACGGTAAATTTGTGAAGATGACATCAGCAGCTCTGCGTGAGTCTCATCCTCATGATATTCATATTACAAAAGAAGCTCCAAATTATAGTGTTGATGAGTAACTAAAAAGTCCTATGAGGGGGCAGCCTTAGTGTTAGAGAAACAACCGGGAGTATTAACTGAATTTATATTAAATCATGCGGAAGCACTCAAAAGGTGGCAAGACAGATTTTGCGACATGGCGGGTGTTTTTGCGTGCTGCCTTGGTATAAGCGGAGAATCTCTGACAGAATTTTCGGGTAATCCCTCAGAACTTGAAGTTATCAGAAAATACGTTACAGACATTAGAATTCATAATATATTCAAAAGAGTAACAGAAAGCCAGCTTGAAGATCAGGCTGTTGAAATAACTGACATTCCTAATCTCAGGCTGGCAGCTGTTGCTATTAAAAAAGGTCAGATCCTATCTTGTGTTTGGATTGTGTGCGCTATCGTAACAGATGCTGAATACGAAGCCGAATTTTATCATATCGATCCAATTACTAATTTCCACTATCAGACAACCGAAAGTAAATATTACAAATCACTGGATCTTTTAAGGTTTTCAATGATTACCATTATGCAACTCTCAGATTCCAGAGACGAAGAGATGCAGAAAAATGCCAGCACGCAGATGTCCATAAAGGAAATGGAAGAGGCATTTCACAGAGCTGAAGCTACAACAGAGATTGTTTCACTTTTGGATAGCGATGATGAGATCAATTCCATTATGCTTCAGGTTATTACAAAGGTTTCAAACTATCTGGATATAAGTAATGCTTTTGTAGCCAGTGTTAATAATGAAAATAATTTCATGGATATAGTTGTTCAATGGAACGCTATTGGTACGGCACCTATTTTTGAAACAAAAGAAGATCATGACAGGTGCTGGTTCATGAATTCCAATAAAACCTTTGCTGTATCTTCGGGTACGGCAATGAATGCAGGAGAGAGAGAACAGCTTGACAATATGGGTGTCAAAGCTGTTGTATCTATGCCTATTTTTGTAAATGGTGTAATAGGATTTTATATATGTCTTACGGAAAACAGAAAAGCCCGTGTATGGACTATTGATGAAATAAAATTTATAAATGATGCCATAAGGATTTTGCAAAGTATAATTACAAAGCGTATCCAGAAAAATTCTCTTGCAAGCTCTTTCCAGTCACTGCAGGCTATTTTGGACAATGTGGGAAGTTCAATTTATGTAAGAGATATGAAGACAAATCTGCTTCTTTTTGCTAACAGAAGTCTTAGAAATTATTTTGCCAGGGAACTTCAGGAAGGTGTTCTGGAGGAACTTTTTGAAGGAAATGTACCGGCAAAGAGCCATAGCGGTATGTATGAAATTCATTATGAGGCAAGAGACAGGTGGTATGATCTTTACTATACTCATATTAATTGGGTTGATGGAAGGCTCGTTTCCCTTTGTGCGATTTACGATGTTACCGAAAAAAAGCTCTATCAAAAGCGTATAGAACAGCAGGCTTATACAGACTTTTTAACAGGTCTTTATAACCGCATGTGTTGTGAAAGAGATCTGGCCAGATATATTGATGAAACCCAGCAAAAGGGAACAAAGGGAGCTCTTTTGTATCTTGATCTTGATGATTTCAAACGGATAAATGATAGTCTTGGTCATCAATATGGAGATGTGCTGCTTCAAAATGTTGCCTCATCCCTTACTTCTATTGCAGGAATAGGTGATTCCTGCTACAGAATGGGTGGAGACGAATTTGTTGTTATCGTTCCTCCTGACAGCTATTACAGAATTGATAATATTTTGAATGAAATAAGAAACGTCTTTTCCACACCCTGGTATCTCAAGGATGAAGATTATTACTGCACCATGAGTATGGGAATTGTAGAATTTCCGGATAACGGCGAAAGTGTATCTGAGCTCATAAAGCGTTCTGATATAGTTATGTATGAGGCTAAAAAGGGAGGAAAAAACAGAATCGCAAGATATTCTGACTCTATAGGCTCCTCCTCTGACAGAAGATTTAGTTTGGAAAAGGGATTAAAAAGCGGAACGTATAATAATTTTTCTGAATTTGAGGTATACTATCAGCCTATTATCAAGGTAGAAGGTAAAAAAACAGAATGTGTAGGGGCAGAAGCACTTCTTAGATGGAACAGTGACAGACTCGGAATGGTTCCGCCTTCCGAATTTATTCCGCTGGCAGATTATATAGGACTAATTGCTCCTCTTGGGGATTTTGTAATCAGAAGAGCTTGTGAAAACTGTCGAAAATGGAATAAGCAATCCGGCAGGGATATGTTTGTAACAATAAATCTTACTGCTTCACAGCTTATGCAGACCAATATTCTTGATATGATAAAGCAGAATGTGGAAGAAAATAATTTAAAGCCAAGTAATTTAAAACTGGAAATCACTGAATCCCTTGCCATAAATGATCTTGAGAGAACGGAAAAAACCATGCTGGCTTTAAGAAACATGGGAGTGGGACTGGTTCTGGACGATTTTGGAGACGGTTATTCTTCGCTCAACAGCATCAGAGTTCTTCCTTTTGAAATGATAAAGATTTCTCAGAAATTTGTTCAGAATCTTGAAGAAGATAAATATATTCAGAGATTTGTTCATGCTGTTAATATTATGGCAGAAGCTGCAGGAGAAGAACTGGTGGTTGAGGGAATTGAAACTCAGGCTCAGTTTGATATTCTTACTGAAGAAAAAGTGAAACTTATTCAGGGCTTTTATTTTGACAGAGCTCTCTCAGAGTCAGATTTTGCAGGCAAATACATAAAACCTGCCGGCACAAAATCAAAAAAGAAATAAGACAAGGCTTGTTTTTTGGAATAATAAGCATTATTGTGGTACAATATAGTATTATAGAATAATTTTATATAGAAATGAGATAGTTAGAATTATGGCAGAAGTAAACATTAACACTGAAGAGAAGGAAAATAATACTCCTTCACGTAATTTTATTGAAAATGCAATCGATAAGGATTTGCAGGAGGGAGTTTATGATCATGTTCAGACACGTTTTCCTCCTGAACCAAACGGATTTCTCCACATTGGTCATGCAAAAAGTATTCTTTTAAATTATGGACTTGCCAAGGAGTATAACGGTAAGTTCAATATGAGATTTGATGATACAAATCCTACCAAAGAACGTTCAGAGTTCATGGATTCCATTATCAGAGATGTTAACTGGCTTGGAGCAGATTACGAAGACAGACTTTTTTATGCATCGGATTATTTTGAACAGATGTATGAAAATGCAGTAAAGCTTATTAAGAAGGGTAAGGCTTATGTATCTACTTTAACTGCAGAGCAGATGAGGGAGTACAGAGGAACTCTTACTGAGCCGGGCAAAAATGATCCTGACAGAGACCGCAGTGTTGAAGAAAATCTGCAGCTCTTTGAAGATATGAAGAATGGTAAGGTTGAGGACGGGGCTATGACACTTCGTGCCAAGATTGATATGTCTTCACCTAACATAAATATGAGAGACCCTATTATTTATCGTGTAGCTCATATGTCACACGCAAGAACAGCCGATAAGTGGTGCATTTATCCTATGTATGATTTTGCCCACCCTATCGAGGATGCTATAGAAGGTATTACTCATTCTATCTGTACATTGGAATTTGAAGATCACAGACCACTTTACGATTGGGTAGTAAGAGAGTGTGAATATGCAAATCCACCTCGTCAGATTGAGTTTGCCAAGATGTATCTTACAAATGTTGTAACAGGTAAAAGATACATCAAAAAGCTTGTTGAAGATGGAATAGTAGATGGATGGGATGACCCAAGGCTGGTTACCATAGCCGCTCTTCGCAGAAGAGGATTTACACCTGAATCTATAAGAATGTTCGTTGAACTTTGTGGTGTAAGTAAGGCACAGTCTTCTGCAGAATATGCAATGCTTGAGTATTGCATCCGTGAGGATTTAAAGGCTAAAGCTAAGAGAATGATGGCAGTTCTGGATCCTGTAAAACTTGTGATAGACAACTATCCTGAGGGACAGACAGAAATGCTTGAGATAGAGAATAATAAAGAAGTTCCTGAAATGGGTATGCGTCAGATTCCGTTTAGCAGGGAACTTTACATAGAGCGTGATGACTTCATGGAGGAACCGCCTAAGAAGTATTTCAGACTTTTCCCGGGGAATGAAGTCAGACTTATGAATGCATATTTTGTAACATGCACAGGATGTGAGAAGGATGAAAATGGCAATGTGACAGTAGTTCATTGTACATATGATCCTGAAACAAAAAGCGGAAGCGGATTTAATGCTCGTAAGGTAAAGGGAACAATTCACTGGGTTGATGCCGGTTCTGCAGTAACTGCCGAGGTAAGACTCTACGAAAATATTGTAGATGAGGAAAAAGGTGTTTATAACGAGGATGGTTCAGTAAACGTTAACCCTAACTCAATATCTGTTATAAAAAATGCTAAATTGGAGCCTGAGCTTGGAAAAGCTGTAGCAGGTGATAAATTCCAGTTTGTAAGAAACGGATTTTTCTGTGTGGATTCTAAGGATTCTACAGAGAATGCTCCTGTATTTAACAGAATTGTTTCACTTAAAAGCTCTTTTGTATTACCTAAGAACTAATATGCAACTGTAAATGAGTTATTTTATATAAGCGGGCAGTATTCTGCGGAAAGGTAAATGATGGCTGGATTTTTATCAGGACTTTCAAAGTTTGGACTTGGAAATATTGAGGATCGTAAGCTTTATGAAGAACCTAAGAAAAAAGAAGCAGAGGTAAAAAAGCAGGTAGCAAAACCATTACCTAAAAATGAAGTAGATTTTTTATTTGATAAAAAATATACCTGCCCTATATGTGAAAGGTCATTTATTTCAAAAACCGTCAGAACCGGTAAGGTTAAGATGAAAACTTCAGATCTTGATCTCAGACCTGTATATGAAGAAGTGGATCAGATAAAATATGATGTAATTGCCTGCCCTGAATGTGGATATGCAGCTCTTTCAAGATATTTTGAAAAACTTATCAAATATCAGAAGGATGAGATCAAGGCTAATATTGCTTCAAATTACAAAAAGCAGGAGCCTTATGGTGAGACCTATTCTTATGAGGTTGCCAAGGAAAGATATGAGCTTGCTCTTGCCAATGCAATGGTAAAGAAGGCTAAAAACAGTGAAAAAGCATACTTATGTCTTAAGACGGCATGGCTTGTAAGAGGATGGAATGAACATCTTGATCCTGCAGCTGCTGATACAGAGCAGAAAAAGGCAGAACTGTTAAAGGAAGAAAAAGATCTTCTTGCCAATGCAAAGGAAGGCTTTGTAATGGCAAAACAATCTGAAGGATTTCCGATTGCCGGTATGGATGAGAGTACATTGGATTATGTAATAGCGGCCCTTGCTTATGAGACAGAGGATTATGACATGGCTGCAAGAGCAGTTAGCAATGTCGTATCTTCAAGGACTGCCAGCAGCAGACTTAAGGATAAGGCTCGTGATTTGAAGGATATGATTTTGGAAAAAAGTAAAAAAGAAGAGTAAATAAAAATCGTCAGTAGCAATTGCTACTGACGATTTATTCTTATTGTTCCATATTTATTTGTCATCTTCTTCGTCAAAGAACTCTTCGGTTTCATCCGGAACCGCATCCTTGATATCTTCTGCGGCATCAGTAACAGCTTCTTTTATATCATTTGCTGCTTCGCTGACTGCATCCTTAACTTCATCTGCTGCTTCACTTACAGCATCCTTCTGACTGTCAATGTTTACATATTTACGACCACCAAAAGTAGACTTTTTGTCGTCATCATCATCAAAATCATCTTCGAAATCATCAAAATCGTCATCATCGAAATCGTCAAAATCTGAATTGTTCTTCTGATTAAGATAGAAATAAACACCAGCCGCAGCTGCGCCTGCTACTGCAGCGAATGCTAAAAACTTGCCAAATCCTTTAGACATAATTTGCCTTCCTTCCCGCCTTATAGACGCACTATACTGTTGATTAATATTTTATAACAAAAAATGCAATAATAAAAGGGTTTAGGAAAATAAAATATGATAAATCGTTTTTTGAGAATAGCAGGTAAATTATAGAAGACATATATTATTTTAACAAAATAAATGATAAAAATAACGTAAAACCGTTGAAATGATAGGGGATAAAATGGTATATTTTATATAGACTGATTTGGTCAATAACTTGTACGGAGGTTTTTTCTTTGAACGAAAAGTTTTTTGATCTGAAAAAAGAAAAACAGGATAGAATTATAAATGCGGCGCTGAAAGTGTTTGCTTTAAATGGGTTTCAAAGAGCCAGTACCGATGAAATCGTCAAAGAAGCTTCTATCAGCAAAGGACTGATTTTTCATTATTTTACCAGTAAGCTTGGCTTATATTCATTTTTGTATGATTACAGCACAAGGTTTATGACCCTAGAGGTAACAACGAATGTACCTAAGGACGAAACTGATGTATTTGCCCTTCTTGAAAAGATATTAGAGGCACAATCAGATGCCATGTCCCAGTATCCTTATATCCAGGCATTTATAAGAAGAGCATATTCTGAAAACGACAGTAATGCTCTTGAACAGATATCTGATACCAGAATGAGATATTTTAATATGTATTCTGAGATAATGAGACAGGCAGACATGTCTAAATTTCGTGATGATGTAGATTACAGAATGATAGGAGCCATGCTGGAATATACTTGTGAAGGAATTCTTAATGAGAGGGCTCAAAGAGAAAAAATAGTACCGGAAGAATATTTTAATGAGATAAAAAAATATTTATTCCTTTTAAAAAATATAGCTTACAAAGAAGACATGTGATAAAATTATATCGGAAACGTTTCCGATAAATGAATTATAATATATTTTTATATGAGCGTGGAGGATTGTTGTTATGGCAGTTAAAGTGAAAAAAACAAGAAAGTGCGGTGTATTATTGCCTGTTTCAAGTTTATCGTCTAAGTACGGAATAGGTAGTTTTTCAAAAGAAGCCTACGACTTTGTTGATTTTTTGGAAAGTGCAGGTCAAAGCTATTGGCAGATATTGCCTCTTGGACCAACCAGCTATGGTGACTCCCCCTATCAGTCTTTTTCAACTTTTGCAGGTAATCCTTATTTTATAGATATAGAAAGCCTTATTAAGGATGGTTATATTACAGAAGCAGAGGCTGATAAGTATAATTTTGGTATGGAACCTATGTACGTAGATTATGCGCTTATATACAAGAGCAGATTTAAGCTTTTGAAAAAAGCCTTTGTAAACAGTGGACTTTCAAAGGAGAGTTCAAAAGCAGCAGATAAGACTCTGTCAGAGGAATTTGAAATCTTTAAGGATAAAAACAGCAGCTGGCTTAAGGATTATGCTCTTTTTATGGCTCTTAAGAATGCCAATGACGGCAGAGCCTGGAATACATGGGAAGAGGGTGTAAGACTTAGAAAACCGGCGGCTCTTAAGGAAGCAGAGAAAAAATACAGTGATGAAGTTCAGTTTTTTGAGTATCTGCAGTTTCTTTTTAGTAAGCAATGGGAAGCATTAAAGTTTTATGCCAATAATAAAGGAATAGATATTATAGGAGATATTCCTATTTATGTTGCATTTGACAGTGCAGATACCTGGGCAAATCCTGAACTTTTCCAGCTTGATGAGAATAATGTACCTATAGATGTAGCAGGTTGCCCGCCGGATGCTTTTAGTGCAACAGGTCAGTTGTGGGGAAATCCTTTATATAAGTGGGATTATCACAAAAAAACAGGATATAAGTGGTGGATGAAGCGTCTCTCACACTGTTTTTCTCTTTATGATGTAGTAAGAATTGATCATTTTAGAGGATTTGATGAATATTATGCTATACCTTATGGCTCTCCAAATGCTATTATAGGAGAGTGGCGTAAGGGTCCGGGTATAGAACTGTTTGAAGTTATGAAAAAAGAACTTGGAAAACAGAGAGTTATTGCAGAAGATTTGGGATTTTTAACCCCTTCTGTTATAAAGCTTGTTCAAAAAACCGGATTTCCGGGTATGAAGATATTGCAGTTTGCATTTGACCCAAGGGAAGAAAGTGATTATTTACCTCATAATTATTCCAAAAACTGCATAGTATATACAGGAACCCACGATAATGAAACAACTTTAGCCTGGTATGAACAGCTTGGACGTAAGGATAGAGCCTTTGCAAAAAAATACATGAATATCAAGACCAATAAGGATATTGCATGGGAGTTTATAAGAGGAGCACTGGCAAGTGTTTCCGATACTGCAATTATCCCAATGCAGGATTATCTTAACATGGGTAGTGAGGCACGTATCAATACTCCTTCTACCCTGGGTGGTAATTGGCAGTGGCGCCTTGTTGAAGGTCAGATTACAGATGAGCTGGCAATGCGTATGAAGGATATGGCTAAGTTGTACGGAAGGGTATAACATGGCAGAAATTACAATTAAGGAAGTGGCCCAAAAGTGCGGAGTAGGTGTAAGCACTGTTTCCAGGGCACTTAACAATCATTCCGATATCAATCCTGAAACAAAGGCACGTATTATGAAGGTTATAGAGGAAACAGGCTATATACCCAATAATAGTGCCAGGAACCTTAAAAGGACTGACTCTAAAACTATCGCGGTACTGATAAAGGGTATTACCAACCCGTTTTTTAGCCCTGCTATAGAGGTTATCGAGGATGAAACCAGAAGAAAAAAATACACCATGGTGCTTAGACATGTAGGCGCCTATGAAGATGAGGTTGATGTGGCTCTTGAACTGGAAAAGGAGCGAAGGCTTAGAGGAATAATATTCCTTGGAGGCGGATTCAGAAAATCAACCGAAAAGCTTAAGAGCCTTAATGTACCTGTTGTGTTTTCTACAATAGGTGCACCTCTTTTGGATAATGAAAGCAAGGCAGTTTTTTCTACGGTATCCGTAGATGATATGTTGGAGAGCAAAAGAATGCTGGAGCATGTTATAGGCCTTGGTCATAGAAAGATAGCAATAATTACTGAAGGATCAGAGGAGCTTTCTGTTGGTCAGCTTCGTCTTCAGGGATACATAGAAGCTCTTAAGGCTGCAAAGATTAAAGTGGATGAGGATCTTATAAGGTTTGTTAATCCAAATCTGGAACACTATTCAGTGGAAAACGGATACAGGACAACTAAGAATCTGATTGCTACGGGAAAAGAATTTACAGCTCTTTTTTGCGTATCGGATATGCTTGCAATCGGAGCCTGCAGAGCTTTAACAGACGCGGGATATAAAATTCCCAAGGATGTAAGTGTATGTGGATTTGATGGTTTGGGGCTTGGTCAGTATGTTACACCAAGGCTGACTACCATGAGACAGCCAATGATGGAAATTTCAAGACAAAGTATCGGTACTCTTTTTGATATAATCGATGAGGTTTCTGAGCATAAGCACATAACCCTTGCCTGCGAGCTTATTCAGGGTGAGTCGGTATGGAAACCTAAGGGAAGCAGAAAATAAGTCAGTAAATTTGATTGGAGGAAGGTTGTATGGCTAAGACAGCTATCTTTTTTGCAAATGGATTTGAAGAAGTGGAGGCACTTACTGTTGTAGACCTTTTAAGAAGGGCCGGAATTGAGACAGATATGGTTTCTGTTACAGGCGATAAGGCTGTTACTGGATCTCATAAAATAGAAATAAGGACAGATACTTTAATAGAAAATATAAATACAGAGGATTATGATATGCTTATTCTTCCGGGTGGAATGCCGGGAACTCTTAATCTTGAAGCCTGCAGCCTTTTGCAGGATGCCATTGCGGATTTTGATTTAAAGGGAAAATATCTTAGTGCCATTTGCGCTGCACCCGGCGTATTTGGAAGAAAAGGAATTCTTGAGGGAAGAAAAGCCAGTGTATATCCTGGACTGGAAGGTGAACTTAAGGGTGCTGAGGTTTCTTTTGATGAAGTGAGCATAGATGGACATTTTACCACCAGCAGAGGTATGGGAACAGCAATCCCATTTGGCCTTGCAATTATTGAGAGACTTCAGGGAAAAGAAGCTGCCGATAAAATGGGAAAAGCTATTGTTTTCAGACAGTAAAATATAGTAGCCAATAACTTCTTTATATAATTGTAATCTTAGGTTTTGAATTATTTAGTTAAACAAATGTATTTAAGGATATGGGAATCATATTATGGGAATGGAAATTGAGAGAAAATATCTTATAAAGAAACTGCCGCAGAATCTGCAGCAGTTTTCTTTTCATGAAATAGAACAGGGATATCTTAACAGATTTCCCACTGTGAGGGTAAGAAAAGAAGACGATGAATATTATATGACCTATAAAGGCGCAGGGGTAATGGCCAAGGAAGAATATAACCTTGCACTTAATGCTGAGAGTTATATTCATATGAAGGAAAAATGTGATGGCAATATCATTACAAAAAGGAGATATCTTATTCCTATAAATGAAGATGCCTTTACAATAGAAGAAATAGAGAAAGATACTGAACTTCGTAAAGATCTCGAAAATAAAACGATTAAAATCGAGCTTGATATTTTTGAGGGGATTTTCAAGGGGCTTGTTGTAGCAGAGGTGGAATTTCCTTCTGAATATGCCGCAAATGTATATCATCCTGCAGAATGGTTTAAGGAAGATGTCACTGAGGACAGGCGTTTTAGCAATGCAAATCTTAGTAGCATGAATGAAAAAGAAATTTATAGCATTCTGAATAATTATATGTTATAATTTCAAATTGATTGTGTCATGTTTGACAAACCGTTAACTGTCCACAGGGATTGAAAAATCCATTTAGGATAAATTTTACGCGCGGTAATTAGATAATTTGTAAGGAGGATTTATAGGAATGAGCGTAAAGGTAGAGAAGTTAGAAAACAATATGGCTAAGCTGACCATCGAAGTTCCTGCAGAGGACCTTGAGAAAGCTATTGAGAAAGCATATCAGAAGAATAAGGGTAAGATTCAGATCCCTGGTTTCCGTAAGGGTAAGGCTCCAAGAAAGATGATCGAGCAGATGTATGGTAAGGGAGTATTCTTTGAGGATGCTGCCAATGATCTTATTAATGAGAGCTATCCAAAGGCTGCTGAGGAGTCAGGAGAGGATATTGTTTCTAATCCTAAGATTGACATTGTAACTATTGAAGCCGGACAGGCTTTTGTATATACAGCAGAAGTTGCTCTTAAGCCTGAAGTTAAGCTTGGTAAATATAAGGGCATCGAAGTAGAGAAGATGGATCTCGATGTAACAGATGAAGAAGTTGATGCTGAGATCGAGAACGAGAGAAATAAGAATGCAAGAAATATTGAAGTAACAGACAGAGCAGTAAAGAATGACGATATGGTTACTCTTGATTTTGAAGGCTTTGTTGACGGTGTTGCTTTTGATGGCGGTAAGGGAACAGATTATCCTCTTACAATCGGTTCAGGATCATTCATCCCTGGATTCGAAGAGCAGCTTGTAGGTGCTGAAATCGGTAAGGAAGTAGAAGTAAACGTAACATTCCCTGAGGAATATCATGAAAAGAACCTTGCAGGAAAGGCAGCTGTATTTAAATGTACAGTAAAGGCTATCAAGGAGAAACAGCTTCCTGAGCTTAACGATGAGTTTGCTTCAGATGTATCTGCATTTGAGACTCTTGCTGAGTACAAAGAAGATGTTAAGAAGAACCTTGTAGCTAAGAAGGAAGCTTCACAGAAGGCTCAGCGTGAGGATACAGTAGTTAAGGCTATTATCGAGGATTCTGAGATGGATCTTCCTGAAGCTATGGTAGAGACACAGCAGAGAAATATTGTTAATGAAATGGCTCAGAGACTTCAGTATCAGGGTCTTTCAATTGATCAGTATCTTAAGTATACAGGCAGCACTGTTCAGCAGATGCTTGAGCAGGTTAAGCCACAGGCTATCGACAGAATCAAGTCAAGACTTGTTCTTGAAGCAGTTGCAGCAGCTGAGAAGATTGAAGCTACTGAAGAGGACGTTGAGGCTGAGTTCAAGAAGATGGCTGAGCAGTACAAGATGGAAGTTGAAAAGGTTAAGGAACTCCTTGGCGATGCTGAAAAGAAACAGCTCAAGGAAGACCTTGCTGTTCAGAAGGCTGCTGAGTTCGTTGTAGAGAACGTTAAGGAAGGCGCTAAAAAGGCTGCTAAGAAGGCTACAAAGAAGGCTGACGATGCAGAAACTGAGAAGAAGCCTGTTAAGAGAACAACAAAGAAGGCAGCAGCAGAGGATGCTGATGCAGAAAAGAAACCTGCTAAGAAGACAACAAAGAAAGCTGCTAAGACAGAAGAATAATTCAAAGAATATTTACTTTGAATTAACCTTAGCCGGTTAAAATATTTTCATAAAGATTGATAAGTTGTGCACAGTGTAATAAAATTATACTGTGCACAAATAAATTTATAAAACTTTAATTCTTTACGGGTTGATTGTTCGTTCATACCTGTTCTATTATGAATTGATAGGCACAAAAATGTAGAATGGAGGTTACACCATGAGTTTAATACCTTATGTCATTGAACAAACAAGCAGAGGAGAAAGATCCTACGATATATATTCCAGACTTTTAAAGGAAAGAATTATTTTCCTTGGAGAAGAAGTAAATGCAAATTCAGCCAGTGTTATTGTGGCACAGCTTCTTTTCCTTGAGGCTGAGGATACAACCAAGGATATTCATATGTACATCAATAGTCCGGGAGGAGAAATCACATCCGGTATGGCTATCTATGATACTATGAATTATATTAAATGTGATGTATCTACTATTTGTATCGGTATGGCTGCCAGCATGGGCGCATTCCTGTTATCAGGTGGTACAAAGGGTAAGAGAATGGCTCTTCCTAATGCTGAGATTATGATTCATCAGCCATCAGGCGGTTCACAGGGCCAGGCTACTGAGATTGAGATTGCTGCAAAGCATATCTTAAAGATCAGAGAAAATATGAATACTATTATGGCTGCCAATACAGGCAGAACTTTTGAAGAAGTTGCAGCTGCTACAGAGCGTGACAATTGGATGTCAGCTCAGGAGGCACTTGACTTTGGTCTTATTGATTCTATCGTTACTGCACGTGCAGACGAGAAGAAATAATTTGTTGTGATAATTAAGTGGCTGTTATGCAGCACTATTTGAAAATTATTAGCGGAGAGGACTATTAAGCCCTCCCGCGTTTCTAAGAGGTGGATATGGCAGGAAAAAATCCGGGAGAAATTAGATGCTCATTTTGTAATAAAACACAGGATCAGGTTAAGAAGCTTATAGCAGGACCTGCAGGTGTTTATATTTGTGATGAGTGTGTTGATATATGTGCAGACATCATTGAAGAGGAATTTGAAGATGAGCCTGTTATAAGGGATGAGAAAGATATTAACCTGCTTAAGCCAGTTGAAATCAGAAATTTCCTTAATGAATATGTAATTGGACAGGATGAAGCTAAGAAGGTATTGGCTGTATCCGTATACAATCACTATAAACGTGTTATGGCACCAAAAACCGGTGCTGATGACGAAGTTGAACTTCAGAAGAGTAATATTATCATGGTAGGTCCTACCGGTTCCGGTAAGACATATCTTGCACAGACATTAGCTAAGATAATAAATGTTCCTTTTGCTATTGCTGATGCTACAACTCTTACAGAAGCAGGTTATGTAGGTGAAGATGTTGAGAATATTCTTTTGAAACTGATTCAGGCTGCAGATTATGATATAGAGCGTGCTCAATATGGTATTGTCTATATTGACGAAATAGATAAGATAACAAAGAAGGGTGAGAATGTATCCATTACCAGAGATGTATCAGGTGAAGGCGTTCAGCAGGCACTTCTTAAGATTATAGAGGGTACCGTGGCAAGTGTTCCTCCACAGGGTGGAAGAAAGCATCCACATCAGGAGCTTATACAGATAGATACAAGTAATATTCTGTTTATCTGTGGTGGTGCTTTTGATGGTCTTGATAAGATTATTGAGGCAAGACTTGATCGTAACTCAATTGGATTTAATGCTGAGATTGCAGATAAGACAGAAAGAGAAATCGGTGAGGTTCTTGCACAGGTAACACCTCAGGATCTTACAAAGTTCGGTCTTATACCTGAGTTTGTAGGTCGTGTTCCTATTTGTGTAACTCTTGAAGGTCTTAGCCAGGAAGCTCTTGTCAGAATCCTTAAAGAGCCTAAGAATGCTTTGGTTAAGCAGTATCAGAAGCTCTTTGACTTTGATGATGTTAAGCTTTCATTTGAGGATGAGGCTATTGAAAAGATAGCAAAGATGGCTTATGAACGTCAGACAGGTGCAAGAGGACTTCGTTCTATTATGGAGAAATCCATGATGGATGTTATGTACGAGATTCCTTCAGATGATTCAATAACAGAATGTGTTGTTACTGAAGGTTCTGTTGATGGTGAGAATCCTCCTCTTATTGTTCACAAAGAGCAGGCAAAACGTCTTAAATCAGCAAGGTGATGTATAGATGCAATTATCTCAAGTATAGTTTATAATTAAAGAGACAGAGGAATAGCCCCTGTCTCTTTTTTGATAAAACCACTAAGGAGTAGCTAATGGTTATAAAATATGTAAATCTTGAAACAGTCTGTGGAATAACAAGTAAAATTCCTGAAAATATATATCCGGAGTTTGCTTTTGCAGGAAAGAGTAATGTAGGTAAGTCCTCACTTATTAACGGACTTATGAACAGAAAATCCTACGCAAGAACCAGTGCAGAGCCTGGAAAGACACAGACAATCAATTACTATAACATAAATAATGCTTTTTATTTTGTGGATCTTCCGGGATACGGATACGCAAAGGTTTCAGAGTCTACTAAGCAAAAATGGGGAAAGATGGTTGAAAATTATCTTAATACCTCTAAGCAGCTCAAGCTGATTTTTTTGCTGATAGATATAAGACATGAACCCTCTGCCAATGATAAGATGATGTATGAGTGGATATGCTATCAGGGCTTTAAACCTGTTATCATTGCCACTAAGGCAGATAAAATTAAGAAATCACAGCTTGAAAAGCATCTTACCATGGTAAAAGAAGGTCTTAATATGCCCGAGGATGGAGTTGTAATGCCATACTCAGCTCTTTCAAAAATGGGAAGAGATGAAATATATGAATTACTGGAAAGTATTCTTGAGGAAAATAATTGACTGTAGCGGATTCAAGGTTTTGTTATTTTATCAATAAATTTCATGTTCTCAAAAGGAGGGATTATGAATAAAATATTTGATTCAATAAAGAAAAATCATGTTTTGGAAGCTTTAGTAATGGTAGTAATAGGATTGGTTCTGGTTGTATGGTCCGGTGCAACTCTGGAATTTGTTTGTAAGGCCATTGGAGTAATGCTCTGTGCAGTTGGAGTAATAATGGTCATATCCTATTTTTTGAAGACTCATAATGGAATTGTAGGACAGGGACTTTTTGGAAGCGGCATAATTATTGCAGTTATTGGTGCATGGATATTTCTTAATCCTAATACTGTAGTAGCAATAATTCCTATTATTTCCGGAATAATTCTTTTGATAAACGGTATTACAAATTTGATTGAAGCTGTTTCTCTTTTTAGAAATAAATATGATAAAGCATGGCTTGCATTAATCCTGGCTGTTATAACCCTTGCTCTTGCCCTGGTACTTATATTACAGCCTAATATGGTTATGTCCTACCTTATAAAGCTTATAGGTATAGCAATTATTTATAATGGTATTTCACATATGTGGATCATATCCAGATTAAATAAGATAAATAAGGTAATGAAACAGGAAATGGAAGCTGTTGATACAGAAGCCAGAGAACTATAATAGTATTATTTAAATCAGCAGGTAAATTGATATAACATTAATATTTTTTCCCAGAGGTTAGAAACATGGAATGGCATCCTTTAAAGGCAGAGCTCGATGAGCGCTGCCTTTACGATATATTAGAGAAATATCATATTGCAGATGAGGAATATGATGATATAAAAAGATGTTACAGGCGTCTTTTTCCTATGGTGCACGCGGCGGTTTGTTATAAATTGTATAATAGTGAAGAAGATGCATCAGGAAGAAAAATAGGCAAAATTAAAGATATAGAAGCTGTAAACTACGCAGAGGCCGTTATTACCCTGGGAAATGGGGTGGATAACTTTCAGGATAATTGTCAGGCACAGGGAAATTTTTCCTGGGGATATTATACTGAATGCATAAGTATGGAGCTTTTATCAAAGGCATATGAAGAGTTTGATAATTTTTTGCAGTCTGAATCCGGACTATGGGCAGGAGATTATGAATACATTGGCAGTGATTATCCTTTGGAGGAGATGATTCCTGTATTTGCAAGGCTTAGGCAAAAACAGGTAACTTATAATAATGCTTTTGCTTTAGAACCAAGAGCAAGTGTGGCATTTGTGGTGCCTCTTTATGCTGAGAAAATACATAAAAGGACTATGTGTGAAACCTGCCTGTCTAAAGACTGTAAATATAGAAGAGCAGATTATATTTATGAAAATAATGATGAAAATTCTAAGGCATTTGTAGAAAGCAATCTGAGGACAGAAACTGATAAAGGAGATATTGCAGATAATATGAGTAGTATCGGTTTGGTTCATTTATATACAGGAGATGGTAAAGGAAAAACCACAGCAGCAATAGGTCTTGCCATTAGAGCAGCAGGTTCAGGTAAAAAGGTCGTTTTTACTCAGTTTATGAAGGGGCAGGATACTTCCGAGCTTAGGAGCCTTTCTCTTATAGATAATATTAAGGTTATCAGAAACAAAGAAAATCTTGGCTGGTTTAAGAAGGGTGACCCGGAACTGGCCATGGCATTTACCGGGCTTCATAATGAGACTCTTGATAAGATAAAAAAGCTTATTGAAACCCATGAATGTGATGTTTTAATTATGGATGAGATAACCTATCCATATAATTACAGTATTATTGATAAAAATGCTTTGGAAAAGCTTATCGTAGAAAAGCCAAAGTATTTGGAAATTATTCTGACCGGAAGAAATGCAGACAGCTTTTTTACCGAGAATTCGGATTATATAACAGAAATGAAAAAGATAAAGCATCCATATGATAAAGGAATCATGGCCAGAGAAGGAATAGAATTCTAATAAAAATACCGGTTATATAAGTCTTTGAATGCATGAACAGATAAAGACCTATATAACCGGCTTTTTGTGTAAATTATTTTTGTCTTCTTAAAAGCTCAACATAAGCCATGATAAGAGGCGCTACACCTTTTGCATCATTTTCTACTACAGGCTCACTGAAGTAGTAATCAAGCGTTCCATCACGGTGTGAAGCTCCACCTAGACCTGCTACAAGGCAGATACCACCAAGACGAGGTGAACCGTCTTCGTTTCTTGAAAGGTATTTATTGGTAATGCCATCGAAAGCTTTATTTGCAACTTCTTCAAAACGTTCAGGAAGATAACCAAGTCTTACACCTTTGAGAAGAGCATAGGTAATAAGAGCTGTACCGGAGGTCTCGAGGTAGTTTCTTTCATCTTCTTTGTGATCGATTACCTGATAGAACATTCCACTTTCATCCTGAAAAGGAATAAGGGCATCAGCCAGATCTTTAAGCATGGACTGAAGATAACGATATTCATAGTACATTGATTCATGCATAACTTCTGCTGTATCTACCAGTGAAGCAGAGAACCAGCCAAGAGCTCTGAGCCAGAAGTTCTGACTTAAACCGGTTTCTTTATCGGCCCAGTACATTTCACGGCTTTCATCATAACCGTGATAGTATAGACCTGTCTTTGGATCCTTCATAAGGTTATGAACATTCTTGAACTGCTTGAAGGAGTCAAGACATCCCATCATTTTGTTGTATTTGGTTTCGTATTCCATATAAAATGGCTGAGCCATATATAAACCGTCAAGCCATACCTGATTAGGATAAATATCCTTGTGCCAGAAATTGCCGGCCTTTGTACGAGGCATGGTATCAAGCTGGCTGCGTACGTGATCAAGAGCTTTGCGGTATTTTTCCTTGCCTGTAAGATCATATAACTTAAAAAGACTTCTTGCAGCATTTATGTTATCAAGATTGTACTCTTTAATGTCATAGGTCTTAATGGTACCATCTTCGTTAACAAACCAGCCGATAAAGCTGTCTGCAAATTCAAGGTACTTTTTTTCTCCGGTTATGTCATATAATGAAAGGACAGAATTGATCATGCAGCCATCAATATAATTCCATTTATTGGGTTTGCCCTGTCTTACCTTTTCAATATTCCACATAGGGTGTTCCGCATCTGAGTTATCAAGTAAAAATGATACATATTCATTCAGAAGTTTGTAAGTTTCTTCTCTTGTCATATTAATTTCTCCATCCCTTTCAAAAAAATATATGATATATCTTTTGAAACTCAATTAATTAACTAATGTAAACGCTTACATCGTATCATAATTTTTCCTATATTTCTACATGAAAATGGTGTAAACTAGTAAAGTGATATTTTTATGGAGGTTTTTATTTATGTTTGAAAAAACTACAGCTAAAATGCTAGATTTTATAGAAAAAAGTCCGACTTGTTATCACGTGATCAGCAATTTAGAAGAAATGCTTGATCAGGACGGCTTTGTTAAACTTGAAGAAGCAAAAGAGTGGAAAGTCAAGGCCGGTGGAAAGTATTATGTTACAAGAAACGGTTCATCTATTATTTCTTTTCGCATTCCCAAAAAGGATTTTAAAGGCTTTTACATGATTGCCAGTCACAGTGATTCACCTTCTTTTAAGATTAAAGAATCACCTGAACTTGAGGCAGCAGGAAGCTATGTAAGGCTTAATGTTGAAAAATATGGTGGTATGCTTTGTGCACCTTGGTTTGACAGACCTTTATCTGTAGCCGGAAGACTTATGGTAAGAGATGGCAAAAGCGGAATTAAAATGAAGCTTGTAAAGGTGGACAGAGATCTGTTAATGCTCCCTTCCCTTGCAATTCATATGCACCGCGAGGCTAATGATGGTCAAAAATATAATGCCCAGGATGATATGCTTCCTTTATTTGGAAATATTACTTCAAAGGGTAGATTCATGAGCTTAGTTGCTGAGGCAGCTGAGGTAGAGGAAAAAGATATTCTCAGCACCGATCTGTTTTTGTATAATCGTGTGGCACCATCTGTCTGGGGATCTGAGGATGAATACATATCCTGTGCCAGACTTGATGATCAGGAATGTGTATACACAACCTTTGAAGGTTTTTTAAAGGCTAAAGATAGTAAGAATATACAGATGCATTGCGTTTTTGATAATGAAGAGGTTGGAAGTGGTACCAAGCAGGGGGCGGCTTCTACGTTCTTAAAGGATACTCTTGAGAGAATCAATGATTCTCTTGGCAGAACAAGGCAGCAGTACCATATGGCTCTGGCACAGAGTTTTATGATTTCTGCAGACAATGCCCATGCAGTCCATCCTGCCCATGCGGGTAAGGCTGATCCTGTTAATCGTCCTAAGATGAACGAGGGTATTGTAATTAAATATAATGCAAATCAGAAATACACAACGGATGCTGTATCAGGAGCTATGTGTAAAATGGTTTGTGAAGCAGCAAAGGTTCCGTATCAGACCTTTACCAACAGATCTGATATGGCAGGTGGTTCAACTCTGGGAAATATTTCAAATACACAGGTTGCTCTTAATACTGTAGATATAGGCCTTGCTCAGCTTGCAATGCATTCTCCTTATGAAACAGCAGGAGCCAGGGATCCGGAATACATGGCAAAATTTGCCTACGGATTTTATAATTCAGATATTGATATTGCAGGGGTATGAGCTTTACAGCTTATATTAAAAATTGAGAATACAGACTAAGTACCTGGTATTCTCTATAATAGATATAAAAATTAGAAAGTGGGATTCAAATGGGTATTTTTGATTTATTTGGTGGAAAAAAGAATGCTGAGGAGGAAGCTGTAAAGGCTGCAGAGCTTGAGCAGAAACAAAAAGAACAGGCTGTTGAGGAGCAGAAAAAGGCACATGAAGGTATGGAATGGCCAAAGCTTCCAAAACTCAATCCGGTAAATGTGGAAAAGGTTGAGCCTATAACTATTGAGGATGAGTTATCCGATGAGCGCAAAAATGAGCTTGGGGAAATGGTATTTGAAGCAGAAATAAATGCTGAGTCAATTCGTTTTTTGTCTATGCAGGAAATACTATTCCTTTTGACAACAATGGAGCAGTTTAACAAAAAAGCTCCGCTTACCAATTACGAAGCTAATCATAGAAAGCTCTATAATGAAGTGCTTAACAGGGTGAGAGATGCGAAGGTTTTATATGTACTTTATGATGGTACAACAGGATATCCTTTTATAGATCATGGATATATAAATATCTATCTTGAAAAGGAAAAGAGCGAAAAGGCAGCTCAGCTTTTTGCGCAGCAGTACAGAAAGCTTATTGTAAGAGAATGTCCTGTTGAGAATGAAGCACAGGATGCTGCAGACCGCAGAGGATTTTTTGACTATCTTTACTATCTTGGTATTGAACATATCATTATTGATAATGGATATTACAGAGCTCACTTTAAGAGAAATGAGATAGTAGCAGCACCGGGAGACTGGGGCGGTGATAACAAAAAGCAGCCTCCTGTAAATCCGGGACTTAGCTTTGCTATGCTCGATTTCCTTGAAGAGGTTAGATGGCCGGTTAATTATGAAAAACGTAAAGAAGTATTAAGAGCTAAAGAGATGCGTATGGCTGCTATGGCTCAGGCTTCTAAATTTATTGTGCCTATGCAGCATCAGGGACCTGCTGAAGTTACTGAGGATGGAAAAATGAAGCTGGGCAGTGATGTTAAACTTCGTTTCCCTCTGATCAAAACAGCTAATGAAAAGAACTTTTTACCTGTATTCACAGATGGAATAGAATTTAGCAAGAAATTTAAAGGTTCAGAATGGGAAGGCGGAGTATTTACATTCTTTGATATTCTCAGATTTCTGGCTGATAAAGATGGTATTGTAATCAATCCTTTTGGACAGAATATAATAATGCCTAAGGACAGAATGCAGGCTTTGGCAGCCGCCGCTGCAGCAGCTGCTGCGGCTAAGAAAGCAAGAGCAGGTAAGAAGCCTGCTGCAAAGGTTGTACCTATTAATCCTCAGGTAGCAGAGGAAAATCATCAGATGACTGATACCATAGATCAGACTCCGGGTACTGATGATATTGATATTCCTGACATGGACGAGGCACCAATTGTTGAGACACCGGATAAAACTGAGGAATAATTTCCAAAATGCATGACTTTTTGTCAAAAAATACTCTATTATGATTGAATATTGTCGAATAAAAGATTAAAATAATAATGATACGATAAATTTTTTCTGATTCATATATGAAGGAGGCTGCATGTTCGATCGTATGATGGGACAGTTCCTTGTGGATACCGGAAGGATTGGCAAGGGACAGCTTGTTGAAGTATATAAAAAGCAGACTGAGAGTAGAGCAAAGCTTGGAGTTATAGCTGTTTCAGAAAGACTTATAACTATAGCACAGGCAGAAGAAATCAATGCATTACAGGCTGTAGAGGACAAGCGGTTTGGCGATATAGCAATTGAAAGAGGCTATCTTAATGAGGCTCAGTTGGCTCGTCTTATTGATTTACAGGGAAATGAATTTATGGTCTTTTCCCAAACCCTTATTGATATGGGATATATTACAATGGACGAATTAACAGAAGCCATAAAAGAATTTCAGACCAAGAACGGACTTTTGGAGAGTGATATTGCTACTTTAAAAAGTGGTGATATGAATCGTATTGTAGATATATTTGTAGATGGAAGCGATAAGTATAAACAGCTTTTTTCAATGGGTGTCAGGGATTTATACAGATTGGTTGACAGTAATCTTTGGATTGGTAAAACCTTTACTACCACCAATATAAAATATGAAGCCCTGGGATATCAGAAGATTCATGGTGATGAATCGGTATTTTTGGCTATTGCCGGTGGATACGAAGATATTCAGATGGTTGCAAAGGCATATACCAAGGAACCATTTATTGAAACTGAAGAGGATGCCCTTGATGCTGTGTGTGAACTTATAAATTGCATAAATGGCTTATATGTTTCAGAGAGAAGCAGAGAGCATGTATTTATGGATTTGGAGCCACCTGTCTATTCTACCACCTATTCCAGTGTTTCCTCCGAAGAGGTGATAGTAATGCCGGTATATATTTGTAATGGTGAAGTTAAGTTTCTTATTTCAGTAGGTAAAGCTGCTGCAGTCAAAGTTACTAATTAACGTTAGCGGAGGAAGATTACAAATGGCAAATATATTGATTGTTGATGATTCAAGAACCTCACGAAGAATGCTTAGAGATATATTGGAAAGAAGCGGACATGTTATTATTGGCGAAGCTGTTGACGGACAGGAAGGTTATAACGAATATGTAAAGCTGAAGCCTGATATTGTTACAATGGATATTACCATGCCTGTTATGGACGGAATAGATTCCTTGAAACTTATAAGAAAAGAAGATCCTAATGCTAAGGTTGTAATGATAACTGCAGCAGGTCAGAAAGAAAAAATGATGGAAGCATTAAAGCTTGGTGCTTCTGAGTTCATAACCAAGCCATTTAATGATGATGTGGTTATCAGTACAGTAAATAATCTTGCGAAATGATTTAATTTAAATATAATAGGGAAGGCATTGAGTTGTAAAACTAAATGTCTTCCCTTTTTTTATATCCAGCCACCGTCTATTGTAATAATCTGACCTGTCATATAGGTTGGAGATTGTGAAACAGATAATACAAGGTCTGCCACATCCTTAACACTTCCAAGCCTGTCAGCAGGTATTTCCTGTCTTAAATATTCCATATCTTCATCACTTAGGTGAGCTCTGTTCATATCGGTATCAATTACACCACAGGCTATGGCGTTTACCTGAATACCACTGGGAGCCAGTTCCTTGGCTAGGGCTTTGGTAAAGGCATTAACACCGCCTTTTGAAGCAGAGTAGGCTACCTCTGTAGATGCCCCCACAGATCCCCAGACTGAGGATATATTGATGATTCTACCGCTATGTTTTTGTACCATAATAGGAACAGCATTTTTACAGGTGTAAAAAAGGCTGTTTAAGTTTGTGGCCATTAATCTGTTCCATTCATCAATGGTCATATCAGTTAAGAGACCAAGCCATGCCACACCGGCATTATTTATAAGAACATCGATATCTTTTATGTTCTCAAAGACGGAACAAACATCCTTGTAATTCCCAATGTCACATATTAAAGGCGTGCAGGGAATATGGAAATTATCAGTTAAATACATAGCAAGATCTTTCAGTTCTTTTTCATGATGATATCCGGTTATGTATAATGTATAACCTGCCTTGGCAAAGGTTATGGCTATCTCTCTCCCGATACCCTTTGAAGCTCCTGTTATAAGTGCAATTTTACCCATATATTATCCTATCCATATTTATAATAGTACATATATTAAAATAAGCTGATTTTATGAATTATGCAAATTAATATATTTATATCGACTTAAATATATAAATAGAAAGATTATAAATGCATTGAATT
>JAILBM010000007.1 GCA_024680925.1 Butyrivibrio sp. | reverse complement strand
TTTTATTTGTTCATGACAATGTTTTGTTCTCCTTACAATTCACTTATATCATAACTTTGCTATACTCAGCAGCATAGAATTAACTTATCTACATACATTTCTTTTACATTCATTGTTGGTCAGAGTATATCTTTTCTATTACCTAACCTGGCAGGTGCATTAGAAGGTACTGTTGGGCAAAAAGACTCTATTAGATTATCTGTTGCTATAATGTCTACAATTGCTTGTATATCAATGCTAATACCAGCATTTTATATTAAAGAACGAGATTATATTGATAGTAAACCAAGTGATACAATGCCCTTTAAATCACTTGTCAAAACCTTCTCTAATAGTCAGTTCAGACGTTTTGTTTACAGCGATGTAATTTATTTCTTTGCTCTGACACTATTTCAGACAGGGCTTGCTTTTTATGAAACAAAGTTAATGGAAATCGAAGATACCTGGACTTTTGTACTCACAGCAACGATGACATTTATTAGCGTATTGCTATATCCTATAGTAAATCTGCTTGCCAAAAAAATTGGCAAAAAGCCTCTTATTATCTTTGGCTTTTTCGCATATTGCTGTGTATTTGGAATTACAACTATGTGCGGTACCGGAATTCAGTGGGGATTTCTAATAGCAGTAAGTGCTGCAATTCCAATGGCCATCCTTGGAATTCTCCCTCAGGCTTGTGTCGCTGATGTGGCAGAACTTACAAGGCTTGAAACAGGAGAAGACCGTAGTGGAATGTTCTTTGCAGCAAGAACCTTTGCTTTTAAAATGGGTCAGGCCCTTGCAATGGTTATATTTACATCTGTTACTGTTTCTCAAACCAAGGAAAGTTACAGAATGACAGCACTTATTGCATTCATATGCTGCTTTATAGGTGCTTGTATATTCTTTGCCTTCAATGAGAAACAGATTCTTTCTAAAATAAAACAATTAAAAGGAAGCGATAATATTTAAACCATCAGATGCGCCTAGACAAAATACGCCATAAACCCTGGCACCTTGGCTCATTTTACACAAAAGGGTTATAAAACCTATTACCATCATAGAATGTTATCACCATGGTTGCTGCAAAAAATATGACAATAAATGCAAGGACTGCATAATCAGCCGGTTTTAGTGGCTTTTTAGAATACCAGCTACGCTTCTTTTTCTTACCAAAGCCTCTAAGTTCCATGGCATTACTTACAACGTCGATTCTCTCCATTGCAGAAAACAGAAGGGGAAATATAATAACGGCTGTATTTTTTATTCTGGATAAAAGTGCTCCCTTGGAACTCATCTCTATTCCGCGGGCTTCCTGGGCATTTTTTATCTTATGGTATTCATCCTGTACATCCGGTATGTATCGTAGGGCAATTTCTACAGAATATGAAACCGAATATGGCAGTCCCACTGAACTTAACGAGGCTGCAAGTTCGCTTGGGTCTGTGGTTACAAGAAATATAAAGACTGAAGGAATTACGGTAAAATACTTGATAAATACATTAAATTCGTAAAAAAGCTGTTCCTGTGTAAGGGTATATCCGCCAAAAAGGTGAGCTATTTCTGTTCGACTGTTATATATCTCACATCCCTGATATGGAGCAAAAAAGAATATGCATACCAGATTGATTACCATAAAAAACATGATTGCCAAAAAGACGCCCCCAACCTGCTTCCAGGTTGTCTTTGATACGGCGTAAATAACAAATCCGATAACTATCATAAGTAGAAGTATTCTTGTATCAAAGGTAAGAGCACTTGTCATGCACCAGAGAATGAAGAAAACCAGCTTTGTAAAGCCGCTAAGTTCATGTATTACGGTATTCTTTTTTTCATAGGAAATCATTTTGCTCATAAAGCTGTTACCTGTCTTTTTCTTCTTTCTTCATCTATAAAGCGGGCCACAAATTCATCTGCTTCCTCAATGCCGCATCTCTTTGCAAGATCATAAAGAGAAGTCCTTTTAAGATATGCCTTGTCACAAACCTGCTCATTGGTAAGTACCTCTTCGGGTCTTGCATCCATAAGGAGCTTTCCGTCTGTAAGCACAAGGGTTCTGTCTGTGTATTCCAGCATCAGGTGCATATCGTGGGTGATCATAAGTATTGTAACGTTAAGCTTCTGCCTTATATCGTGTAAAAATTCCATAATTTCAGTATAGTGCTGATAATCCTGCCCTGCTGTCGGTTCATCCAG
>JAILBM010000112.1 GCA_024680925.1 Butyrivibrio sp. | reverse complement strand
AACCTTGCAAATGTAGTCTTACCTGTTCCTGTAGGTCCATATAAAAGTGTGGTGTTTACATACTTTACCCCATACTCGGAAAGTTCCTTCCCAAGCTGTCCGTTTCTTTCAATATCATTTATTATATCTATCTGCGTCTGCGTTACAAAATATTTGTCTACGTCAAAATCATCACAGTTTTCAATTTCTACAATTTTTGCAACTTCTTCTGGAATCCTTATCCTTGATTCTCCCATAACCGTTTCTTCCTTTGCATTTATATTTGCCATCAGGGATTAAAAAAAAATGTCTGATCCTCTGCAAGACCAAAGGAACAGATGACTCTGTCACTCTGATCAGAAGGACATCTGTGCATTGCTGCTTCCACTGGGACCTGATACTCTTTTCCGGTTTCATACTCCGATGATCCATCTTCTGAGCTGTATATGGTAAAAACAAGCTCTCCTCTTACAAACGTGTAATAATCGCTGTAAACAAGAGAATCATCTGTATAAAACTTTGCTTCCATCTGTACCTGGTTTTCTATAAAGTACTCAGCAAGCTCATTTATATATCTGTAAAAATAAATGGTCTCCTGATCGTCCGTATCATAAAACTTTGTCACATATGCATCATAATCACCATTTTTCATTACATCTGTAACAAAGCCCTTACTGTCATTTAAGATATCCCTGTAATTTACGTTAAAGAGCGTTTCAAAAAACTCAGTTGCATCTTCTTCGCACTCAGTAAATATGTCTGAATGCTCCTTTGAAAATTCTTTGTTGCTTACATAAGATTCTGTCTTTTTAAACGGTATCTGATAAAGCTCAGGGAATTGTGACAGTGCTCCTTTATAATTTGTTTCAGATATGTATGAGACAGGTTCATCTATGTCTTTGTTTAAAGCTTCTCCTTTGGCTGTTTCTTTAACTTCTTTAAGGCCTGTAGTTACAGGCTCAGATCTAAGCGCATTTAAAATAAAAGCAAATATGACAATAGCCATTACCATTGCCACAATGGGTATGGTAAAGGCTATCATGTTGACTGTATTATTATTAAATAACTTTCTTGTCCTTCTCATCCTGCATATCTCTCATCTTCTCCAGCCTGTTTATCTTCTGCAGTCTTCTTTTTTCTACAAGTATAAAATTACCTTTGGCCTGAAGATCAGTTATCTCCTTCGTTGTATATTTTTCCTTACCGGGAAGTAATATTGATGGCAAGATAAAAGGATTAAATTTCCAAAAATACTCTTTTTTCTCATACATTGGAATGTTGTCCTGCAGGTATCCGCTTATTGTGGACTGGTTGGCTATTTCAAAGAGCTCAGCCACCTGCTTTTGTGTCATATGATGGTATTTCATATTAACTTCCAGTGCAAATGAAGTATAGAAGAAAAAATCGTTTGGAATTGGGAATTCCTTGAGATTTTGCCAGAGCAGATATACATATTTGCTTGGCAGTTCGTCTTTCTGCTCGTACTGAGAATAAAAAAGTTCTGTGATCCCAATGATGTCTGCAAACTCAGATTTGCTAAGACTGTAGCTTTCTCTTATTTTTTTTAATGAAATTTCCATTATTATCCATCGCTCTCTGTCAAGATTATCAAATCATCAATCGCCTTTTCCAGATCTGACTGTTTTGCTGCGCTGATGTCTGATTTTGTATTTTCCTGATTTAAGGTCTGATTATCAGCTTCAACTATCCTTATAGCCTTCGAACCGTTTTCTGCTATGGGGGCAGAGTATGTTTCTTTTGATTTTGTTTTATTTAAGGAAGCAGCATTTGCCTCCTTAAACGGACTTTGAAACATCCCCATGCATGCAACAATTCCGGTTATGCATATAGCCGGAGCCGTAATACTCAATATAGTTTTTATTTTACCTCTTTTTCTTGCTCTACTCATACAAATAAGTATAATATATCGAAATATAATTTTCAATATATTATATCTATAAATTATTAAAATTGCTTTTACTTTTTTGATGTTTAATTATCCAGACAATAAAAAAGCGATCACCATATC
>JAILBM010000111.1 GCA_024680925.1 Butyrivibrio sp. | reverse complement strand
GGGAGTGTGTACCTGGTGGGGCGAAGGCGAACCGATTTTTGCCTCAGCAACGAAAAGAGAAAATGTAGACAGGCTTCCCGGGAAAATACATAACATATATCTGGATCATATAAATATGACCTCGGAAGCACCGATTATTCTTGCCGGAGAGGAATATTCACCAATCGAGGACATTTCTGTTACAGAGGATACTTACATGGAAAAAATGTTTTTTAAATAAGATTTTGAATGTTTATATGTTGTACATGTTTTTTAGATTATTTTGCAGAGAGTGCTTATCTATTTTGCAATTATCTATAAGCCTTAATGCATAGTCTCTAAAGGCATTACAAAGGGCAGGATGAGAAAATGTAAAAGACAACTCGGGATTAAGTGCCGGGTCAATTTTTACAATATTTTCCGAAATAAGAATGGCAGTGTTAGGAAAGACCTGCTCCGGAATAGGATAAAAACGATAATTTTCATATTCCTGAGTCAGATTGATTATATTTTGTATATGCATTATATATTGCTGCTTAGTGTAATAAAAGGTTTTTGAGCTATAATCTATAGCAACGGAATCATCGGATAAAAGGTTAAGTGGAACAAGAGGGATACATTCATATATTGTGTGATTTCTAAGTTGTTTCTCAAAAGCATCACGATATATAAGATAATCCTTATAAAAAGATGAATCATTAAAGCTTCTTGCCAGTTCCTCAGGCATGGTACTGATGCTCAGAATATTTTGTATAATAATAATATCCGATACTTTTGGAAATGCTTTTGCAGGTATTGGGTGCATAAGTGGCGAACAGCTTTTCAGAAGAGCATTAAACTCATTTCTGAATATATTCACATTTCTTTTGTCGGTATGGTAATAATATATTCCGTTTGAAGAAGAACCCGCCACATGAAACGCACTGATACATGCCATTTCAGGTATTAAAAAAATGGAATGGGAAAATCTTACGTTATTTTGTTTTCTGCAGTAATAGGAAGTAATCATGCCGGACATATAAAGAGGAAGCCAGCTTTTGATGGCATCGCTCATTTCGCTGAAGCTTCGGTCAATATTATGAATAATATTTATATGTATACCCTTTTGAACACATTGAAGCATAAGAATAGCCCAGGTTGTATAAAACGCTTTGTCTTCAGTCATCCAATCCATGTTTTCATCAGAATACAAAAATAATTCTTTGGCTTCATTATCCACAGCAGTTTTTAGTAATCTTAGGGAAGCATCTCTAATGCCGGATATTCCATAATAAACAGATTGATGCTCATCTATATTCATTATGTTATTATCAGGCTCTGAAACAAGATAATCAGTATTTTTAAGTGTAAAAGAGTCAATTACATCAAGCAGATCTTCAGCTATAAAAGAGTTATCGTCATTTGGGGTTTCATCATTATAAAGCCAGGCTGTAAATATGTCCTGTTCAAGTTCTTCTTGTGAAATACCTATTAAAGCTGCCAACTCAGCCTCTTTGTTGTTTTTTATAATGCGGTCATAGATAACAGTACTTATGCCTGTGGCTAATTCCGGATTAGATACAGGCGTTCTTACTCCGGTACGATATCTGCTAATTAATGAAGCATCAGCATGGATAATGTGACTTAGTCGAATGTTTGAAAGTTCTGCAAGTGCCATAGAACTGTTTAATCTTTCTCCGAAATGATGCAAGGACTTTGATATTAAAGCCTTTTTATTTATGGATTTTTTTGAAGCTTTAGAGACAGTTTCATGTATATCACCTTCAAACAGCCAGATTTTTAGAGCTTTCATAATATCGTTTGCAGAAGAGGCAGGGTCTGCGTTTATAATAGAGCAGAGGCCGGTAAGATCATTTTTGTTGTCTTCAAAAATATATATACCATATATTATTTTGTCACAGGTAGAGCTTTGTGGAGTTATTGTTCTTTTTCCGCTTTTTATACGGCTAATATTGGTTCTGTCAAAGCCTATTAATTGTGCAATTTCAGAGTTTTTTGCTCCAATCAGTTCTAAAAGATTACTAAGTCTTTCTGAAAACATTTACTATTTCCCCCTAAAGCACATATCGAAATAACAACAACTATATATCTATATTGTACTGTGACATGCCAAAATGTCAATGACACATCTTGTTGTCACGCTATATTAATGCACTAAATAAAGTATTATATTATTAGGAAATAATGCCAATTATTTCTTATGAGGGTGATGCAAATATGGATAATAATTTTAAAATTCAGTATTTTGATGAATTATTTGAAATTTTTTCCAGTCAGAAAGAAGGCTGGTATACTTTTTATGCAGATTATATTAATAACAAAGTGCATTGGTCTCAGGAAATTGTTGACTATTTAGGCCTCCCGGCTCGTATTATGGAAAATGATGAAGCCCTTAGCGCATATATAAGCTTGATACATCCCGATGATGTTGATAATTTTGTTGAATCTGCAAATAACATGCTTGATGGTAAAACAGACAAGCTGAATATTTTTTATCGAATTAAAAACAGTAAAGGTCAATATACAACTTTTGCTACATATTCTAAGTTTAAACGTGATGAAGAGGGAAAGCCTGTTTTCTATGCAGGCACTGTAATAAATTACGAAAAAAATGATCTGATAGAACCTACCACAGGTTTATTTTCCACAAGGCAATTGATAGAGGATATGGATTGTTATAGAGAAAAGGGACAAGCCTATTCTCTTGTGCTTTTTAGTATACGCAGTTTTTCTGCTATAAACAGCAAGTATGGATATATTATTGGTAATAAAGTGCTTCGGGCAATAGCTGATATTGCTCTTCTATACAAAAACGAGGCAACTGTATACAGGCTTGAAGGAACTATTTTTGCAATGTTAAAAGGTTTTCCACCGAAAGATAAAAGTATAGAAGTCTTTGGTGTGGAGGAGTTTGATAATATAAGAGACGCACTTCAAAATGGAATTTTCGTAGATAACAATAAAATATTGCTGGATATCTATGGAGGGGCTGTTTATACCGATGAAAACGAAATAGCACCTGATACAGTTTATACCAGTGCACTGTTTTCGTTATCCAAAGCCAAAGAAAATATAAATTACGATCACCTTAATTTATTCAACCAGAATTCACTTACAGAGGACAGGCATAAATTATCTGTTTATAATGAAATTCGTGAATCTATTATGAATGACTGCAAAGGCTTTTATATGGTATATCAGCCTATTATCAGTAAAAAGACCGGAAAACTCATATCTATGGAGGCTCTGCTTAGATGGCATGGGGATGACACCGGGGAAGTATTTCCAGGAACATTTATTGAATGGCTTGAAAAAGATCCAATTTTTTACGGCCTGGGTACCTGGATTCTTAAGAAATCCCTGGAAGATGCCAAGAAGATTATCAACAGGATTCCGGACTTTATAGTTAATGTTAATCTGGCATATCCTCAATTGGAGCGGGATGACTTTGAAAAGCAGCTCAAAAAAATTGTGGATGAATCCCTGGTTTCACCTAAAAATATAAGACTTGAGCTTACAGAAAGATGTAAGCTCCTGGATCATAACCTGTTACGAAAAAGAATGTCATACATACAAGAGCTTGGAATACAGACATCTTTGGATGATTTTGGTACAGGTTATTCTGCGATTAATCTGCTTTTTGATATGCCTGTTAATCAGATTAAAATTGATAAGAGTTTTATAAATAATATTCAGAATGAAAAGCCAAAGAGTATCATGCTCAAGGCAATAGTTGACAGTGCCAGAGCTCTTGGGGCACACGTATGTGTGGAAGGCATAGAAACTAAGGAAATGGCAGATTACGTTACAGAAAACTTTAATGTGACAAGCCTTCAGGGATATTATTATTCTAAACCTATTCCTTTAAAGGATTTTTTAGAGAAAATGGATAAATGGATGTAAATGGGGGAAAAGTACAGGCACACACTTTCTTGGAAGAGATGATCTTCATGCGGTGCTGGATTTTAAGAAAGAAAAACAAGTATAATACATCTTACTGAGATATTTATGATAAATGCCAAGGCAAATGCTAATTAAACATCATTTGCCTTGGCCTTTTTTATTAAGCAAAACG
>JAILBM010000410.1 GCA_024680925.1 Butyrivibrio sp. | reverse complement strand
TATAATGCTTGCAATCCTCAGGAGTTTATTGATGCAATGCAGGTTGAGCTTGAGAGAAGAGTTGAAGAAGCTGCAAAATTCCAATCATAATTCAAAACTATTTATTGCCTTTTGATGGATTTTTTCCATCACAAAAAGTTTCTTAAAAATTTATTTAGTGGGGACAGGCTTGATAACAAGGCACCTGTCCCCTTTTTAGAAGGAGCGTGTACCATGAGGACAAAAATAGATTTGAATACAATTAAAAAGCAGAGAACTCTTTTGATCTGGGGCGGAATAATAACCATATACGGAATTATATTTTATTATCTTCCTCTTGCAGGCTGGCTGATGGCTTTTCAGGATTATAAGCCTAAGGACGGACTGTTACATTCAACCTTTATAGGTCTTGATAAATTTGTTAGATTATTTTCAGATGCTACATTTATTAAAGTAATCAGAAATACCCTGGCAATGGGTGTTATCAATCTAGTGGCTACATTTGTAATGGCCATCGTATTTGCAATCCTTTTAAACGAAGTCAGAAATGTATTCGGAAAAAGACTTGTTCAGACAATTTCCTACCTTCCTCATTTCCTTTCATGGATCATAGTAACAGGTATTTTACATGATGCCCTTTCAGGAACAGGTATAGTAAATGAGCTCTTAATGAAGTTTGGATTTGTGGAACAGGGCATAAACTTTTTTGCTCATACACAGTATTTCTGGCCTATAGTAGCTTTTGCCAACGTATGGAAGGAAACAGGATGGAATGCAATTATTTATCTCGCTGCCATTACATCCATAGATCCGGCGCTTTATGAAGCAGCTTCAATCGATGGTGCAGGAAGATGGGGCAAAATAAGACACGTAACACTTCCGGGTATTAAACCTACCATAATAATCCTTTTACTTATGAACGTAGGTAATGTACTTAATGCGGGCTTTGAAATTCAGTATCTTTTGGGAAATGGCCTTATTCAGAGCGTTTCACAGACAATTGATATTTACGTTCTGAAATGGGGTATCAGTCAGAGTGACTATTCCATCGGTACTGCCGCAGGTATTTTTAAGAGCGTTGTAAGTATTATTCTGATAGTTATTGCAAACCAGATTGCAAAAAGAAGCGGTGAAGAAAGACTCTTCTAAAGCTTTGGTTACTATGTACATGACTATATATCGGGAGGATTATATATGAGTACGGCCAATACACAGATTTATAAGAATCAGTCCCTGCTTTCCAAAAAGGACAGAGAAACTGAAATTAAAAAAGTTATAGCAAAAAAGAAAAAGACTTCAGTGGGAGATATGGTATTTGTTATCTGCAATACTATTTTCATGGTGCTTTTTGTACTTGTTACTCTTTATCCTGTACTTAATACACTGGCTATCTCCTTTAATGACGGTACAGATGCCCTAAGGGGCGGAATATATCTTATTCCAAGAAAATTTACTTTGAAAAACTATATTACGGTTCTTCAGAAGGATAATCTGATAACCGGAGCCTACATCACAGTACTCAGAACCATTATCGGAACACTGTTATCACTGGCTCTTAATGCTATTCTTGCTTATATTGTCAGCAGAAAAGAGTTTATCTTCAGAAAACAGCTCTCTCTTTTCTGGGTAGTCACAATGTATGTAAACGGAGGTCTTATTCCTACATTCCTTCTTTATAAGAATCTGCACCTTACAAATTCCTTTTTGGTTTATGTTATACCGGGAACTATAAGTGCCTTTAATATGCTGGTTATCAGAACCTATATGAATGGTATCTCAGAGAGTCTTACAGAGGCAGCTCAGCTTGACGGAGCCGGTTATACAACTATATTTTTGAGAGTTATTTCACCTCTCTGTAAGCCTGTATATGCAACAATAGCCCTTTTCGTTGCTGTATATCAGTGGAATTCATGGTTTGATTCCATGCTTTATAACAGAATGAGTGATAATCTTACAACTCTTCAGTATGAGCTTATGAAGCTGCTTTCATCAGTAACCAATCAGGGAACTTCGGCGGAGGCTATGAAGAATTCCATGGGTGCAGTAACTCCTACCTCTGTAAGAGCAGCAGCTACAATTATTACTATGCTTCCGATTATCTGTATTTATCCGTTTTTACAGAATTATTTCGTAGCTGGTCTTACTCTTGGCGGCGTAAAAGAGTGATATTAGTATTATTTGATGGTTTTAACAAAGAATACAAAATAGATAATATGGCAGAGCCATACAATAAACAGAATCAAACAAGGTATATAGATACCTTTTCTAAACATCATAAAAAAGCCAAAGCCCATTAAAATGGTAACAGAGGTGATTATGCCCAGCTTGGTTTTAAGGAGCATACCTTTTTTCTCCACATAGGATTCGAGGTGGTTTTTGTAAAGGTTTGTTCCGAGAAACCATGTATGAAGGCGCTCAGAACCCTTGGCATAACAGAAAACCGTTGCAAGATAAAAAGGAACTGTAGGCAGGATTGGAATTACAATACCTATGGTTCCAAGGGCAAGGCATATACATCCAAGAATTATCCAAAAAGTCTTAAAAGTTTTGTTCATGAGTAATAGTCTCCAATTATAGGTATAGTCAGAATAGGCAGATATATATTTAAATCCGGAGTTAGCTCTGACTAACAGATTGTAACCTAAAATTATAAAAATTAAAAGAGAAATTATTCACGACATTTTATTGAAAGAATAAAAAAATTGCACTAACATTAATTTATAATGTGAGTAAAAAAGTCGTAGGCGCTGAAAGGAAGACGATATGACCTATTTTGCAAGTTTTTTTCTGGATAATGAAAAGGATATAATTGTTGATTTATATAAGGATTTGGACAGACTTTTTTACCGGTTATCCACTCCGAATCATGGTACGGGTAATTTAATTCGGAATCTGGCAAGGATATGCAAACTGCCTCTTTCCCGTGATGAAAATGATAAATTTATCATAAAGGGCGAAGTTCCCTGTTTTGTTGATTCCTGCAATGAAGAAAGTTATATTTTTATGCTGGGAAAAACAGAAGTGGCATCAATTTATCCTGACGGCAGGGTAGAGATTAAAGCTGCAATACCTGCAATAGCCAAGACTTTAATGAGTCAGACCAAGGAATTTAAGCTTGATCCGGACAAGACTATTTTTAAAACCTATGTAAAAAAGGAACTGAAATTTCGTTCTGACCTGCATACCCATATGAATGGCAATCTCCCCGGAGATATTCTCATTGCTCTTGGGATTTATCATCAGATCAGATATCCG
>JAILBM010000109.1 GCA_024680925.1 Butyrivibrio sp. | reverse complement strand
CTTGCACTTGAGAACTGGGCTAAAGTTAATAATACATTCAAGATGGAAGCACACTTTATCTCTAACGTAGACCCGGATGATGCTTCTGCAGTACTTGCAGGTGTTGATGTAGCACATTCTATCTTCATTCTTGTATCTAAGTCAGGTACAACACTTGAGACACTTACAAATGAGTCATTTGTTAAGGATGCTCTTAAGAAGGCAGGTCTTGATGCTTCAAGGCACATGATTGCAGTTACATCAGAGACATCTCCTCTTGCCAAGAGTGCAGATTACCTTGATGCATTCTTTATGGATGATTACATTGGTGGACGTTATTCTTCAACATCATCTGTTGGTGGAGCAGTTCTTTCTCTTGCATTTGGTGCTGATGTATTTGCAAGATTCTTAAATGGTGCAGCGGCAGAAGATGCACTTGCTAAAAACGAAGATATTCGTAAGAACCCGGCTATGCTTGATGCACTTATCGGTGTATATGAGCGTAACGTACTTGGATATGAGACAACAGCAGTTCTTCCATATTCACAGGCACTTTCAAGATTCCCAGCTCACTTACAGCAGCTTGATATGGAATCAAATGGTAAGAGCGTAAATAGATTTGGTGAAAAGGTTGATTATGTAACAGGACCAGTTATCTTTGGTGAGCCAGGAACAAACGGACAGCACAGCTTCTATCAGCTTCTCCACCAGGGAACAAATATCATTCCTCTCCAGTTCGTTGGATTTAGAAAGAGTCAGAGAGCAGATGATGTTGTTATCGAGAACAGCACATCACAGCAGAAACTCTGCGCTAACGTTGCTGCTCAGATCATGGCATTTGCTTGTGGTAAGGATGACGACAATGCCAATAAGTATTTTGCAGGTAACCGTCCATCATCAATTATCGTTGGTGATCAGCTTACACCTGAGACACTTGGTGCTCTTCTTGCTCACTTTGAGAACAAGGTTATGTTCCAGGGATTTGTATGGAATGTAAACAGCTTTGACCAGGAAGGTGTTCAGCTTGGTAAGACTCTTGCAAAGAAGGTTCTTGCAGGCGATACAACAGATGCTCTTAAGGCATATGCAGATCTTTTAAATATCTAAAATAAACAATTGTGTTGGGGGATAAAAAATGGGAGTTCCATTTAAGGTAGATCTTGAAGGTCAGGTTATAGTTGTAACAGGTGGAAGCGGCGGCATCGGCGGAATGTTCTGCAAGGCAGTGGCCGAGTGCGGAGCAAAGGTAGCGGTTCTTGGAAGAAAAGTTGAGAACTGTATGCCTGTAGTGGATGCTATCCTTAATGCAGGCGGCGAGGCAATTCCGGTTGCGGCGGATGTCATGAGTAAGGACAGTCTTTTGGAAGCAAGAAAGACCATACTTGATAAGTGGGGTAAGATAAACATACTTATCAATTGTGCCGGAGGTGCTGTGAGAAGCGCTGAAATACCACAGGATCAGCTTGCCGACCAGGAAGAGGGAAGCGATAACTTTTTTACCATAGATATGGAGAATGTAAAAAAAGAGCTTGACCTGAATTTATATGGAACAATGATGCCAACACAGATTTTTGGAGAGTGCCTTGTCAATCAGGAAAATGCCAATATTATAAACATCTCCAGTATGGGTGCCTTTGGTCCCCTTACAAGAATTCCGGGATATTCAGCTGCAAAGGCCGGAATATCAAACTTTACAGAATGGTCAGCCAACTATTTTGCAAGGAGCGGAGTAAGGGTAAATGCCATTGCACCGGGCTTTTTCCAGACTGCACAAAATCATGCACTTCATTTTAACGAAGACGGAACCATGAAGCCGAGAGCTCATAAGATTGTGAACTCAACACCTATGGGAAGATATGGCGAACCGGAGGATTTAGTTGGAGCACTACTGTTTTTGCTGGATCCAAAGGGAAGCAAATTTGTCACAGGAGTGGTACTTCCTGTGGATGGCGGATTCCATGAGTATTTGGGAGTATAAGGGCCTACCTGTTTCTGTATTCAGAGGGGGTGACTCCTTCCCATTTTTTAAAGGCATAGCAAAAAGCGCTATCATCATCAAATCCGCAGGCAGCAGCAATTTCCGAAACAGACATTTTTGTTGTGGATAAACTGTATCTGGCAGCGGCAATCCTTGTGGATAAAAGGTACTGATGAGGTGTCATGCCGATTTCTTTTTTGAAAATTCTGATGAAGTAGTAGGGACTAAAACCGGCTTCTGAGGATATCATTTCAATGGAGATTTTATTTTTGAAATTATCTGAAATATAAGCAGCTGCTTTTTTTACAGCATCTGAAACAGGAGCTTCGGCCTTGGATGAAACTATTATCTCTTGCAAAATCGAAAGAATTGTCAAAGAGATATCTGCTTCATCTAAAGTGTCGGAGCTTTTAAATTTATCATAGATTCCCAGAAGCTGTTTATACATCAAATTAAAATTCGAAGGGTGGATAACAGGAGAGAATTTACCTGTTATATAGTCAAAATAGGCTTTGGAAGAGCACCCGTCAAAATGAAGCCAAAGAGTGCTTGAATCTGTAAGTGCGCTGTATTCATGGGCTTCGTAGCAGTTAATTAAAACAACGTCGTTATCTGATGCCAAATATTTTTTGCCATTGAGCACTATTTCCATATTGCCTTTTCTTATAAAAATAAGGAGAAAACTATCAAAATGAGTCCTTTCAAGGTGGTAGCCTGCACTATAGTTGAATTGCCCCAGCACAGTGGGATAAAGGAACAGGGACTTTGCAGTCTCGCTGGGAGTATTCAAAAAATATTCTGATGTCTTTGAAATATTCTCTTCGGAATTAAACATTATGCACCTCAAAATCAGAGCAATTTTTTTATATTATAAGGCTGTTTTTGTAATTGTTAAAGATGGATTTAAGTGTAAAATTTAGTTATAAGAGAAGTTGTTTTTAATGACTTGGTTGACACTTGAATCACTTTCTTACGAAACCTGCAGCAAGTGCGTGTTTCTGATTGTAGGTGACGAATATATATAATTGTTAATGACGTATACGGGAGTAGTCTATGGAATATATTGATCTTGGCGGAAAATGGAATGTTGAATTAGAGGATGGTACCGGGGGTAAAATGTTGCTGCCGGGAACTCTTGATGAGAGTGGAATAGGCCATGCTGACAGTTACACAGGTAAGCTCTATCAGGATGAAAATTATGTGGAGAACGGCTCGCTTTCAAAGGCTGAAAAGATAGCAACAAGATTTACCAGGAAAGTCACCTATGAGGGCGAGGCATATCTGTCCAAAGTATTTATGGGAGAGATTCCAAAGGGAAAGAGAATATTTTTAGAGGCTGAAAGGGCAAGGGTTTTAAGACTTTTTATTGATGAAAAAGAAGTAGAGGCTCTTCGGGGAAGTCTTAGTACGCCATACTGTTTTGAAGTTACGGGGCTTTTAAAAAAGGGATCTGTTATCCGCATAATATCTGATAATAGCTACAAAGAACTGCCTCATGACAATATAGTTTATTCCTCGGCTGCCACAGATGAGACCCAGACTAACTGGAATGGTATTACAGGGTATTTCAGATTAAGGATTGAGGATGAGACCTTTATTGAGAAGGTGAATGTTTATCCCTGTAAATCCCTATCAGCGGGTATGGTAAGCGTATATATAAATTCATCAAAAAAAATTAATGGCAAAATAAAGCTGATAATTACTAATATAGAAAAGCTTAAATGCAGTAATAACAACGCTTTTGACTATGATGTGCAAAACGCTTATGAATACTGCATTTTAGAAAAGAATACAGCTGTAACTCCCGGAATTACTGAAATTCAGTTTGATGATATTTCTTTTGGAAATTTAAGTAAATGGGATGAGTATCAGGGAGACTTATATTGTCTGAAAACTGTTCTTGAAGATGAGAATAGAGAAATATCTTCTTATGATACAACCTTTGGAGCAAGGAGCTTTGGAGATGATGGCAGAGGACATCTGTCCCTTAATGGCAGAAGAGTTTTCTTAAGATCAGAGGCCAACTGCTGTGTTCATCCTGAAACAGGCTATGCACCAACGGATGTAGAGAGCTGGATAAATATAATTAAGACTTATATGGGATATGGTATAAACAGTTTAAGATTCCATTCCCATTGTCCGCCGGAGGCGGCATTTATAGCGGCAGATGAACTGGGAATCATGCTACAGCCTGAGCTTTCTCACTGGAATCCGGTAGATGCCTTTGAGAGCAGACAGGCCAGGGAATATTATGAAAAGGAGCTTAGGGAGATTCTTTATAACTATGGAAGTCACCCAAGCTTCGTGATGCTTACCTTTGGTAATGAGCTTCAGGCCCATGAAGAGGGGCTTTGGTTTATGCATTATCTTCTTGATGTTTGCAGGGAAATTGACGATACAAGGCTTTATGCCATTTCCTCCAATGCATTTTATGGAGAAAAAGGCTGCGATGAGAAGAGTGATTTCTATACTTCCATGATGTTTAAGGACAAGCATCTTCGTGCTACCTTTGACGGAATGAGAGGATACCTTAATAATGACTATCCAAATGCAAAGCATTGTTTTGATGATTCTGTGAAGGAACTTAGAAAGGAATACCAAAAACCGGTATTTAGCTTTGAAGTAGGCCAGTATGAGGTATTACCTGATTTTGATGAAATAGAAAATTTCAAAGGAATAAGCATCCCTGATAACTTTAAGCTTATTCGTGAGAAGGTTTCCGCCATGGGATTATCAGACTCCTGGAAAAAACGGGTTGAAGCCACAGGGGAGCTGTCACTTTTGTGCTATAGAGAAGAGGTTGAGGCAGCTCTTAGAACCAAAGATTTTTCAGGAATATCTCTTCTGGGACTTCAGGATTTTCCGGGGCAGGGAACGGCCTTGGTGGGAATGCTTAATTCTCATCTTGAAAGTAAGCCATTTTCTTTTGCTGAGCCTGAAAGGTTCAGGAACTTTTTCAGACCTGTGCTGCCCCTGGTTTATCTTGATAAATATACCTATACCAATAAGGAAAGGCTGCAGGCTGTGGTAAAGCTGGCAAACTATTCGGCACAAAGTATAAAGGGCAGCTTTAAATACAGGCTTGTACCAAAGACAGGGAAAAACCTAAGCACAAATAATATTTTAGATAACAGTGAAGCTTCAGAGATTGATCTGCCAAAACCTGTTGATAATAGCTTTTATAAATCCTCTGAAATAGAAATAACCTGCCAAATTGGAACCATTACGGAAATTGGAAATGTAGATATAGACCTTCGTTTTGTCAGGGAAAACAGCAGATTTGATCTGGAGGTTTTCTTTGGAGTAGAAAAAAATGTCTATCCCGTGTGGGTTTATACGGAGGAAAAAACGACTGTAAATAAGCCGGATTCCATATATGAAACTAAAGTTATGGACGAAAGAGCAATCGGGATATTAAAGCAAGGCGGAAAAGTGTATTTATCTCCGGATTCCACAGAAGAAATGCTGAGGGAAGCGGTAAAAGGGCTGTTATTTAAAGTGCAAAATAATCCCGAAAGCCATAATAATCCCGAAAACCATAAGGAACCTGAACTTTGCCAAATACAGGATTCCATAAAGTCTACCTTTACCACAGACTTCTGGTCAGTTGGAACCTTTGCATCCCAGGAAGGCAGCATGGGGCTTATGATTGAAGATGAACATCCTCTTTTTAAAGATTTTCCTACGGAGTTTCATACTGATTATCAGTGGTGGCCCATGGCAGGACAAAGGGCATTTATACTTCCGCAAGAGGTAGAGAGTATTGTAACTGTTCTTGACAGCTATGCCTATATGAGAAATATGGGAATGCTTATGGAATTTAAATGTTTAAAGGGAAAGCTTTTTGTATCAAGTCTTGGACTTCAGAATCTGCAGCAGTATCCTGAATGCAGGGCACTTCTTGTATCTATATACAGCTATATGGAATCAGAGGACTTTAATCCTTCCGGGGAAGCTGTAATAGCAGCTCAAGAGCAAGAAAAATATGACTTTTTGTCGCTTTGCTCCAAAAGTCATGCAAATAGGCCATTTGAAGGCGACTAACGTCGCAGGGCCTATTTGCCTCTTGAATCACTTTCTTACGAAACCCGCAATAAATGCGGATTTCTGTAATTGACGTACAAGAATATATAATATTTAGATCATTTTGGAAATCCGCAATAAATGCGGATTTCTTTTTGGATAAAATAAATTTTTATACTGTAAAACAAAAATAATACTATACGATTATCGAAAAAGTGATAAAATAGACTTATGTTATAACATATCATTCAAAAGCATTTCTTTTTACAGGGTGGTGTGATATAATTTTTAGTGTGATATTTATTTCACAAAGTCAATTGAATAATCTTATTACATAAAAGGAGGATTTCATAATGTTAGTAAACGCAACTGACATGCTGAAAAAAGCAAAGGCTGGGCACTATGCTGTAGGACACTTCAACATCAACAATCTGGAGTGGACAAAGTCAATCCTGCTCACAGCTAAGGAGTTAAGAAGCCCTGTTATTCTTGGTGTTTCTGAAGGTGCAGGCAAGTACATGGGCGGATATCATGTTGTTGTAAATATGGTAAACGGTCTCCTGAAGGATCTTGATATTGATGTTCCTGTAGCTCTTCATCTTGATCATGGTACATATGAAGGATGCTATAAGTGCATAGAGGCTGGATTCTCCTCAATCATGTTTGATGGTTCTCACTATCCTATCGCAGAGAACATTGAAAAGACAAAAGAGCTTGTTAAGGCTGCTCATGACAGAGGACTTTCAATCGAAGCAGAAGTTGGTGCTATCGGTGGTGAAGAAGATGGCGTTATCGGTAAGGGCGAGTGCGCTGATCCTAATGAATGCAAACAGATTGCTGATCTTGGAGTAGATTTCCTTGCAGCAGGTATCGGTAACATTCATGGTAAATATCCTGCAAACTGGGAAGGACTTTCATTTGAGACTCTGGATGCTATCCAGAAGCTTACAGGTGAGCTTCCACTTGTTCTTCATGGTGGTACAGGTATTCCTGCAGAAATGGTTAAGAAGGCTATTAACCTTGGTGTATCTAAGGTTAACGTTAATACAGAGTGCCAGCTTGCATTTGCTGATGCTACAAGAAAGTACATCGAAGCAGGTAAGGACCTTGAAGGTAAGGGATTCGATCCTAGAAAGCTCCTTGCTCCTGGTGCTGAAGCTATTAAGGCTACAGTTAAGGATAAGATGGAAATGTTCGGTTCTATCGGAAAAGCTGACGAATAATTAAATACAAAAGTCAAAGGCCTGTCATCGAATGGTGGCAGGTCTTATTTTTTATATCATAGGAAATTGCTTTCCTATGATATAAAAAACGCTCCGCTAAGGATGCGCACTCGCGCGATAGGTAAATGTTGCATAAATGCAACCGCGCTCGGCGCGAGAATGTCGCAAGCGACATTCTTTGTTCTGCCAAAAATAATGATCATTCATTAAATCCTGGGCGGAAATCGGTTAAAAAACCCATAAATATCCTATTTTTATTATCATAATTATGCTAAAATATACCCTATATGGAATATGATTAAAGCTTTTCGGAGGGGAATATGGAATCAACAAATTATGTACTTAGCTGTTGTTCAACAGCAGATATGCCTAAAGAATATTTTGAAAAAAGAGACATAAAGTATGTCTGCTTTCACTATCAGCTGGATGGTGTTGATTATATGGATGATTTGGGACAGACTATTCCCTTTGATAAATTTTATCAGGCAATGGTAGACGGTGCCGATACCAAAACTTCTCAGATTAATGCAGAAGAGTATGAAGAGTATTTTGAAGGCATTCTTAAGGAAGGAAAGGATATTCTCCACCTTACATTGTCATCGGGTATTTCGGGAACTATTAATTCAGCTAATATAGCAAGGGATATTCTTGCGGAAAGGTATCCTGACAGAAAGATATATATCATAGATTCCCTTGCAGCATCCTCAGGCTACGGTCTTCTAATGGACGTACTGGCAGATCAGAGGGATGCTGGACTTACCATAGATGAACTTGCTGAATTTACTCTGGTAATCAGAAATAAAGTACAGCACTGGTTCTTTTCAACAGATCTTACCTTTTATATTAAGGGAGGAAGAGTATCCAGGACAGCTGGATTTGTAGGAAATATGCTCAATATCTGTCCTCTTCTTAATGTTAATATAGACGGAAAGCTTATTCCGAGAGAAAAAGTCAGAACCAAGAAAAAGGTTTCTTCAAGGATTGTAGATATTATGGCAGAGAGAGCCTCTGACAGAACAGATTACAGCGGCAAATGCTTTATTTCCAATTCTGCATGTCTTGAAGATGCCAGGTATGTGGCAGAGCTTATTGAAAAGAGATTTCCAAAGCTTGACGGAAAGGTAATGATCAACAATATCGGAACTACTATCGGTAGCCATACCGGTCCTGGAACTGTTGCCGTATTTTTCCTTGGGGATGATAAGGATGTTTAATAAAGTCTTGTATGATAGAAAGGGAGAAAAATGGTTCGCCTGGCTATAGTAGAAGATGATAATAACTATGCAGCTGTACTGGAAAAGTATATACGCAGATATGAGGATGAGTTTAGAGAAAAATTTGTGATCACCAGATTTGAAGACGGTGAAGATATCGCAGAGGAATACAAATGCAATTTTGATATAGTGTTGATGGATATTGAAATGCAGTTTATGGATGGAATGACAGCAGCTAAGAAGATACGAAGTATGGATGAAGAGGTGGTTATTATATTTATAACCAACATGCCTCAATTTGCCATGCAGGGATATGAGGTAGAGGCTCTGGATTATGTACTTAAACCCATAAACTATTTTGCTTTTTCCCAAAGAATAGAAAGAGCCCTTGGCAGAATGAAAAAGAGAACGGCCAAGTATCTTTCTCTTAATTACAGAGGCGGCGTACAAAAAATAAATGTTTCGGATATTTATTACATAGAGATTCAGGATCACGATCTTATATATCATACCAAAAACGGTCAGATAATAGTCAGGGGGACCATGAGAGAGCTTGAGGAAAAGCTTGTGGATGAACCCTTTTGCAGATGCAATAAGGCATATCTTGCCAATCTTGAGTATGTGGACGGCTTTGAAGATAATGATATACTTATTGGCGGGGATCGCATTCAGGTATCACGCTCCAGAAAAAAAGAGTTTATGGATGCCCTTAATGATTACATGAATGAGGTAAGTAAATGACACCTAATCCTACAATAAATTCAATTAATACACCGGGAATATATTATGCATTTTCATATTGTGTAGTTTCTTTTTATATAGCAATGCTGGGAGAAAGGAAACGACCAATATGGCTTATGACAATATATCAGCTGGTGTATTTTTGCATTCTGGGGGCAATAATGTTCTATACTTCAGAAAGCAGGATATTTTTTATTCCCCTTACAATTATGTATATGACTTCCATATACTTGTCCTTGAGATTTAACTGCTACTATGAACCGAAGGTTACCTTATATCTGGCTCTGCACACCTTTATACTGGCTGAGCTGTGGGCATCTACCCATTGGATGATTTACTTTTTTGCGGTTAATTTTTTTGGATACACGGATAAGCATATCGGTAAAATTATTATGCTTATGCTGGTATATGCGATTCTCGGAAGGTGTTTTTGGTTTGAAGAGAAGAAAATGGTTAATCACAGAAAGAATATGAATATAGGAATTAAAGAACTTGGTGCGGTTCTTATAATGACTATAGCGGTTTATGGACTTAGTAATGTGTATTACCTTGCCGGAAAAACTCTTTTTGGTGGATATTATGCCAGCGAAATATTTGTAATACGAACCTTGGTAGATCTTGGAGGTATGGCTATTATGTATGCCTTTGAAATTCAGATGGGAGATTTGTCTACAAGGCTGGAAATGGAAAGACTTCAGGATGCACTGGAAATGCAAAGAACCAATTATAAGATGCTGTCACAGTCCATGGAGCTTGTAAATATTAAGTATCATGATCTTAAACATCAGATTGCAATTATACGTGAAGGTATAAATAATCAGTCTTCACTGGAATATCTGGATAAAATGGAACAGGAGATCAAAATCTACGAAGCACAGAATAAGACAGGTAACGAAGTCCTTGATACAATTCTTACAGCAAAATCCATACATTGCCAGAACAACTGGATTGAAATGACCGTTGTGGCAGATGGTGAAGCCCTTTCATTTATGGAACCAATGGATATAAGCGCCCTTTTTGGAAATATGCTTGATAATGCCATTGAAAGTGTGGAAAAAATAGATCAGAAGGAGAAACGTCTTATTCACCTGGCTGTGGCTCATCAAAAGGGCTTTGTAAGAATAAGACTGGAAAACTGTTATAAGGATAAGCCAAGGATTGTAAACGGCCAGATCAAAACCTCTAAAAGCGATTCAAGATATCATGGCTTTGGAATCAAGAGTATAGAATCCATTGTCAAAAAATACGGCGGGTCGCTGACCATGAGAGCTGAAGACGGCTGGTTTGAACAAAGGATTCTTATTCCAACCAAGAGAATTACTTCATAAAAAATCTGATTTTAAAATTTTCAATAGCAGTAAGATCATACGAATGAGCAGGTAAATTCTGTTTACGACAAAAGTTATACCGTTTGCGACTTTTTAACAATAATCAAATATCTTTGTGTTACAGTTAACCTACCGGATAATAGCGGTAGGTTTTTTATTGTGGAAAAGTAAAAATATGTATCTATAGACTAAAAACAAAGCTTTGGCTACATGTTTTATTGTGCAGAGGAGGATGGAAATGCTTGTTATAGAGAGGTTTAGTTGCGAGAACTTAACAAAAAATATTGTAACAGATGCGGCTCATCCCAAATTCTCTTTTTCCTTAAAGAGTGATAAAAAAGGCGTGGAACTTGATAAAGCCATTCTAAAAATCGGAGAATGGAGCATTACCACTAAAGAGCAGATTGGAATAGAGTATTCCGGTCCTGCGCTTAAGCCATTTACAAAATATAAAGCAGAACTGTCTGCGGTAGATAATCTTGGTGAAAAAGCTGACGCAAGTCTTGAGTTTGAAACAGGAAGGCTGGAAGAGCCATGGCAGGGAATGTGGATAACCGATACAGAATATGTATTTAAGGAAAAAAACATTTCTCCCGTGCCAATGGTTTTCAGAAAACAGCTGGAAATTGATAAAGAAATAAAAAGTGCCAAAATATACAGCACCGCCATGGGAATATATGTGATGTATATAAACAGAAACCGGGTGGGCGAAGACTAT
>JAILBM010000393.1 GCA_024680925.1 Butyrivibrio sp. | reverse complement strand
GGGCATAAGCATCTTACCAATATCATGCAAAAGACCTCCTGCTGTCGCCAGCTGGATCTTGGATTCAGGAAGTCTCATCCATGTGGCAAGAGTATTGCTTATCAGTGATACATTCAAGCTGTGCATATACACAGCATCGCTGTTGTCCCGCAGGTTATGAAGCATATCAAGTACTCCTGTAGTACTTCCCGCTTCTACAAAAAGATGGTATACAGGTTCTGTAAGTTTATCTATATCAAGTGGAATTTTCTCATTGGCAAGAAGCCTGAAAGATTCTTCGAGAGCCTTTGAATGCTCTTCAATATGTTTTTTGAACTGTATGAAATCCTCTGTCTTTTTAAGCTTTTCAGCATATGAAGGCTCAGGATTAAAGTCTAACTTATTATCAGGAGCTGACTTTTTCTTTTCTTCAACAAAAATATTATAAAGAGAATGGGCTTTTATCCTCTCTATATCCTTCTCATCAAGGACCGTGCCCTTTGGCAGAATAAGTCTGTCATCCAGAGTATAAATATTTTCGGAAACAACCAGTCCCGGTTCTAGATTATCTACTGAAATCAGCTTCATATTTGTCACCTGCCAAACTTTCGAAAAAACATCTACTATTTATCATACCATAAATTCATAGATTGTCGTTAAAATCATTCTGTGATACTATTTATAAAGTTTATTCTATTCTAGGAGTATTGAAAAATGTCAGATTCACTTAAATGGAAATTAAATCATTGCGAACACCTGATTCAGGATGAATGGATTGATTTCAGGCGCAGCACATACGAACTTCCAAACGGAAGCGAGATAGGTCCTATCTACAACTACTCCAAGCACAGCTTCTCAGTTATAGTTGCAACTGATACTAATGGCAGGTTCATCTGCGTCAAACAGTACCGCCACGGAATTGAACAGGTCACAACAGAGTTCCCTGCAGGCGGCATTGAATTCCAGCTAAAAAGTGATGTTCCATACATCACTTCAAAGAACACAATAGCTTCTGAAGAAGATGCACTGCATGCAGCCAAAAGAGAATTACTGGAAGAGACAGGATACACCTCGGATAACTTTATTCATCTCATGACGCTTCCAGCCAATGCAACTCTTGCAAGCAACAACGTCCATATTTACGCTGCTACTGATTGTACTAAAATGAGTTCCCAGCACCTTGATGATACAGAATTTTTAAATGTACAGCTTCTTACTGAGGATGAGCTCAAACAAAAAATATTTGCCGGAGATTTTAAACAGGCTCACCATGTCCTTGCATGGTATCTGTATAAGGACAAAATAAGTAAGTGATTCGCTTAATCTGCATAAGTAATTTGTACAAAATCAGTAATAATGCCAAAACAAATTCTTCTTGAATAAGCATGGTTACTGTGATAAACTAATTAAGTTGTAAAAGCCGGCATGTCGGAATGGCAGACGATGCAGACTCAAAATCTGTTGTGGGTAACCACGTGTGGGTTCAAGTCCCACTGCCGGCAGCTTTATAAATCGCTCCGTTGAGTGAAACTTAAACAGTCGAGTCATATATCATGTCATACAATTTTTAAGAGGGCAGCCGATTAAGGCTACCCTCTTTTCTTTTCCATCCATCTGCCATCCTTCATTGCTTGTACTTCTAAGTTAACACTTCCGTATGTATAATTAGCTTTAATTTACACTTGATTTATACTAATAACAAACTTTGCAGATTATAAAATATTACAGATTAAATGTTTATTAAATTTTGTTTATAATTTACCATTTTATCAGTCGATATGTCATATTTATATATAACCACAAAGCCATGCTTTTTGCATATTGAGGGTTAAGATATGAACAATACTAAACGTGTTAGCAAAATAACTGACAGTTTAATCTTTAAATTCGGAATATTGTTCTTCATCCATGCATGCATAACTATCCTGCTTATTGGTTTTGCAGCATATTTCTTTCAATTCAGACAATACACTTCCCAGCTAAAACATGAAATAAATAACGCAGCTGATTACTTAGGAATTATTCTTTCCGATAAAACTATTGATTTTAAAGATCATCAGCAATACTTGATGGAACATC
>JAILBM010000388.1 GCA_024680925.1 Butyrivibrio sp. | reverse complement strand
TATCATTTCAAATTGTCTTTTTGTATATAAACAATCAGACAATTTCCAAAAATAAAAAACACTCAGCTCAAAAATCAAGCTGAGTGCTTCGTAAAAATTTTTTTAAAATCAGATTAAAGGATATTTGTCTGTCAATTCCTTGATAATAGCACGAGCCTTGTCATTCTCTGTACCCTTGCTCTTGATTACGATAGAAATAGCCTCTGCAACCTTATCCATATCCTCTGTGTTAAATCCACGAGTTGTTACAGCAGGTGTTCCAAGTCTGATACCACTTGTAACAAATGGAGACTGCTTCTCATTAGGAATTGTATTCTTGTTGGCTGTAATGTGAGCATCATCAAGCCATGCCTCAACGTCCTTACCTGTAAGATCAAAGTTAGTAAGATCTATAAGCATAAGGTGATTGTCTGTACCACCTGATACGATCTGAATACCTCTGTCCATAAGTCCCTTGGCAAGAGCCTGTGCATTGGCAACAATGTTTTCGGCATAAGTCTTAAAGGAAGGATCAAGAGCTTCCTTAAAGCAAACAGCCTTAGCTGCAATAACGTGCTCAAGTGGGCCACCCTGAATTCCCGGGAATACTGCCTTATTAAACTTGAATTTATCCTGAGCTTCCTGATTCCAGAGAATAAGTCCGCCTCTTGGTCCTCTAAGGGTCTTATGTGTTGTTGTAGTAACAACATCAGCATATGGGAATGGGCTTGGATGAACACCACCTGCAACAAGACCTGCGATATGAGCAATATCTACCATAAGAACTGCTCCGCAAGCATCTGCTGCCTCTCTGAATTTCTTAAAATCTATTGTACGGCAATATGCTGAAGCACCTGCAATAATAAGCTTTGGCTTATGCTCGATTGCAAGCTTTTTCATCTCTTCATAATCAATAAATCCGTTTTCATCTACTCCATAAGGAACTACGTTAAAGTATGTACCTGAAATATTAGCAGGACTTCCGTGTGAAAGATGTCCACCCTGACTAAGATTCATTCCAAGGATTGTATCACCAGGCTTTAAAAGTGCAAACTGAACTGCAAGATTGGCCTGTGCTCCGGAATGAGGCTGAACATTGGCATAGTCACAGTTAAAAAGCTTCTTAGCTCTTTCTCTTGCAAGCTCTTCTACCTGGTCAACTACCTGACAACCACCATAATATCTGTGTCCCGGTAAACCTTCTGCATATTTATTAGTAAGAGGGCTACCCATAGCAGCCATAACAGCCTTACTTGTCCAGTTTTCTGATGCAATAAGCTCAATATGGTCATTCTGTCTCTGCATCTCATCCTCGATTGCCTGTGCAATCTCAGGATCGACTTTTTTTACTTCGTCCAATGAATACATTCCGTTGTTCCTCCAAATTCTAACTACAGTATTGATAATAATGTAACAATGTAACGCGTTAAAGTGCATCACTTTCGCAATCATACCATATAATAATAAAAAATGCCACAAAATATGTTATACTAAATAAAAAAATTTTGGGGAATTATAAACTATGTATTACTGCATAATTAATCCATCAGCCCGCTCAGGGCGCGGTGGTAATATTTGGGGAATTCTTGAAAACAAATTCAAAGAAAAAAATATTCCATATAAAGTAGTATTTACCAACGGTCCGGGACATGCCATCAAGATAGCTAATAAGCTCACTCAAAAGGAAAGTGAAGAGCTTCCTATAAAAATTGTGGTAATGGGCGGCGATGGCACTTTAAATGAAGTGGTATCAGGAATACAGGATTTTGATAAGGTACTTCTGGGCTATATACCTGTCGGCTCCAGTAATGATTTTGTAAGAGACATGAATCTGCCTTCCAATAAGGAAGAAATCATGGACAGAATCCTTGAAGGAAAAGAGCTTCGCAGAGTGGATCTTGGTCTTCTACGCTACAATCACATGACCAAAACCTTATCAAGGCTTCATGATGCAGACTTAAATACCACAAGACATTTCGATGTCAGCTCCGGCATTGGATTTGATGCAGCAGTATGTGAAGAAGCACTGGCTTCAAATACCAAGAATTTTCTTAATAAACTACACCTGGGTAAACTTACCTATTTGTCCATAGCCATAAGACAGATTGTTTCTGCCAAAAAAATTCCTTGCGATATTGAACTTGACGATGGACAGACCCTGCATTTGGATCACTTCTTATTTGTAGCTGCCATGATTCACCCTTATGAAGGCGGCGGCTTTAAGTTCGCTCCTGATGCAGTCCACGATGACGGATATTTTAATATATGCATAGTTGGAGATCTCTCTGTACCAAAAAGCTTTATGGCACTGCCCTTTGCTTATGTAGGAAAACATTACAACATAAAAGGAATCTATCATTTCAAGGCCCGCAGGATAACCATAAAGACCATGCTTCCTATGTGGGTACATACTGATGGAGAAGTTTATATGAAATCTGACAGCATAACAATGGAATGCCTTGAAAAGAAGCTGTCACTTATGATCTGAGCATTCTATTTAGAAAAAATGCACCTGTTCTTAATAGATTTTTAAGAATTTTTGGTAACTTTACTGTTTGATATTTCGTTTTTTCTGCGTTATATTAGAACACGTAGTATGAATTCCTATGGAATTTATAATTCATTAATATGATTTTTATAATTTAGGTGATATAAAATGAAACAAGCCTTTGTAAAGCCGGAGAATCATCCGCTCACCAAGGAGCGAATAAATGATACTATTCATTTGATGATTCCTGTAATTATTTATGGTATCTTTTATCTCTCCTGGTTTTTTATAATTGAAAGCAAAAACTCTCCACACTATACAGTTATGGACACTACCTTTGATTATTCAATACCTTTTTTAGAGATTTTTGTTGTACCTTATTATTGTTGGTTTTTATATATTATTATTCCTGTGGCATATTTCCTGTTTAAATATGACCTGGAGGACTATTTCAGAGTAGTGCTGTTTATGACAACAGGTATGACACTGTTCCTCATAATATCAACACTGTTTCCAAACATACAATATTTAAGGCCAACAGAAATGCCAAGAGACAATATATTCTGCAGTATGGTAGAGTCCCTATACAAAACAGATACACCTACAAATCTCTGGCCCAGCATCCATGTGTATAATTCCATCGGTGTAGCCATTGCAGTTAATCGCTCAAAGAGATTTCATCCCGGTGTAAAAGCTGCTTCAAATATCCTGTGTGTACTGATCATCCTCTCCACAGTATTTATCAAGCAGCATACTATCTTTGATGTGCTTACAGCCTTTATCCTGGCAATAGTTATGTATGTGGTAGCATACAGATCAGAGCTTGTTGATAAGATCATTGTAAGACATGAGATCAAGAGAGATGCCAGAGTGCTTAGTTAAACTAAATATGATTATGATAAAAGGTCTTTCAACAAAAATGTGTTGAAAGACCTTTTCTATTATCAGGTTATGACTTATAGGCTGTACTATCCTCAATGACAGCATCATCCGGTACGGCTGCTGATGTGGAAACAGTTGCCGTACTTCCTACCAGGACCCTATTACCCACATGAGCAAGGGACCTTATAACCGAATTGGTATAAATAAGGCAATAATCTCCGATAAATGAATCCTGATGTGCCTCAGCCCCGGCATTTAGAATACAACCATCTCCTATTACTGCATTATTCTGAACTATGGCATTATTAAGTATAATAACACCATTTCCAAGTCTTGCCCTTTTAGAAATATAGGCAGAAGGGACAATAATATTTGGAAAGGTATATCCCAAAGTCTTGGCTCTCTTATATATATCCTCACGAAGCTTATTATTTCCGATAGTTACCAGAAGCAGTTTATACTGCCCAAATAGCTTTTCAATATCACTAAGCCTACCTATAACAGGTACATCATCCACTACCTTGGCATCACCATCATCTACAAATGCACAATCATATATTTGTGATGCATGCTCAAGAACAACTCTGCCAAATCCTCCGGCACCGACTAATAGTAATTTTTCCATAATGCTCCTTTTCACTATATAAATCTCACTTCATTATCTGTTTTTGCATATAAAAGCATGCAACCACAATACTGTATATATGGCTATTGTATGACAGAAAATAAAAAAGACTCAAGCGTTCTTAGTTAAAAATATGGCAGTACCTAACCAGTGTGTAGGTACTGCCTTTTATTACATATATTGTTCTCTTAAAAATACTTAAACAAATTCAACGTTATGTCCGGATTAACAAAACCACTTAATTAAAATGATATATCTTCTGCACCAGCTTATAGCCTGCCAGTGTTACCTTTCTACCGCCCTTACTTGGCATATAGATAAAGTTGCCTTCAATACTGTATCTGATCTTTAAGAAGAGAAGGTAGTTTCTGCGCTTAATATACTCAAGGAGCTCTTTTCTCATTTGAAGGTGTTCAGGATTCTCTTCCATGATCAGAAGTATATTGGTAATGGTGGTAATAATCTCCAGATAGTTATACATATACTTATGACGCTCCGGAACTGTTCTGATCATACCAAGATTCTCTGTATAATAGTCAACCATGATCTTATTGACCTTCATCTGCTGGTCAATTCTTGAGAGCATGATTTTCTCATTTACTGACTGATCCGCACGTCCGATGTAATAATAATAGAAATTAACATCCAGATAGTACATATTC
>JAILBM010000346.1 GCA_024680925.1 Butyrivibrio sp. | reverse complement strand
CTTCTCAATGATTTTTTTGCCTTCAAAAGCATGCGTTTTCATAATGTCAAACTCTTCATCGTTAAGCTTACCGGGTTTATTTAAAATATCCTCCGGTATCGCTATTTTTCCTATATCATGAAGTGGTGCTGCCTGAATCAGCTCTTTTATATAGTCCTCCGATAACTTATCTGCATAGTACCCCAGATCCTTCATTTTACAGGCAATAATCCTCACATACTCTGAAGGCTTTCTCTCATGATGCTTAAAGGATGTATTTCTGCTTGTCATAACTTCCGATAAAGCCATCACAAGACTAGTCTCAATTCCCTCAATCTGGCTAAGCTTTTGCCTGCTGCCCTCAAAATACCTTGTACTTTCTTCTGTAGCACGTAAAAAGGCTCTGTACAATTTTTCCAGTTCATCACCGGTAGTTATGTCAATTTCAGAAAGCTCTTTAACATTTCTCTTTCTTACAATTTCGTCTGTATATTCAAAATTATCAGCTGTTTTTGCCATCACCTTTACAGGCAGGATCAAATGATACTGTGCAAACCATAATCCGATGGACAAAGTCAGTATCATAAAGCCTGCCAGTATTGCCACTACTCTGACAAGAAATGTTCCATCATATACTATAAGATCATCCATACTGATATCTACTGCTGCATAACAGACACAGTCACCTGCAGAATTATATACAGGCTCGTAGACTGTAAGAAGCCATCCATATTCATCATCGGAGATAACTGGTTCTATTTTTTCTCCATTTAACAGACTAGGCAAATAGTCCATAAAAGCAGGATCAAAGGCCTGGATGTCTCCCAACTCTGAAGCTACAATATTATTTGAATCCAGGTCATATACAACATGACACCCATCTGCCATGAACTTGTAAACATATATAAATTCAACCGATTCCGTATTTTCCAGTAAATTATATAAAAGGTCTTCTGTTAATTTATATTCTTCATCTTCAGTTCCGGAATCAAGATAATATTCTACTTTATCACCATTTATAGCACGTGCAGCCACCTCTGCCACGTCCTTTGCAATGGAAGTATGCCTTTCAAGAGAATACTCTCTAAAGAGTATAAGGCAAATAGTTGTACATATAACTGCAATGGTCATGGAAATTGCAGAAATGAGAACAACAATTTTTCTCCTTAAAGGCCATTTATAATTTTTGCTGGTTTTACTCAGTTCATAAGTTTCTTCAAAAGAAACAGGCTTCTGTTTCCACAGAGTCATTTCAAATTTATGCCAGTCTTTTTTCGGAATAAGAAGCACAAACAAGTTAACCAAAATAAGGGAAATAAGCTTATCAATAATTTCAAAAAAAAGATTAACCAGATACCATGCAAAAAAATTATTAAGTCCAAGACCTTGCAAAAAATAAATCATTTCCCTGTTATTATTATTAATATCAAAACCATATAATTCCCAGCTTAAAAGTCCTCCGATACCGCCACTTATAAATACAAGTATTGCGGCAAGCCGTACGGAATCCCTTAAAGTGTTAAAATGCTCGGTTCTTGAAGCAATAGCTACGGCTAGAGCTATAAAAATATTTATAATGCAATAATATATCGACAATGGGCTTATGAAAAAAGAAAGCAGATTAGTCATAAGCGCAACAAAAATACCGGGAATAAAACCGCCAAGAAGTGCTGCCAGAATAGTTCCGATAGTATCAAAGAAAAATGGAAGGCCCATGATTTTAGTTGCAAGCTTTGACCCAATATTTATTGCAAGAGAAATAACGATAATTGTAACAGGCAATGTATAATTACCTTTATGGTTATATTTATTATTATTATTCTCTATATTATTATTTGAACTCTTTTTTGCCCTAAAAGCCATTACATATCTCCTGTAATCAGTTAAGAACCTTTTCTATGGATTCCAGCAAAAGTTGACTTGCAACCGGTTTTAATAAATAACCTTTTGTTCCAAGCTTAATAACTGCTTCTATATGGGCTCTGTCACTTACTCCTGTTAAAAAAATCACCGGAATATTTTTTATTTCCTCATCAGCCTTTATCATTTCCAGAGTCTGTCTTCCGTCCATAATCGGCATTTCATAATCAAGTAAAATAAGATCAGGCCTGTCTTTACCTATTGCTGTCATAGCCTTCATCCCGGAATTTGCCAGGGTAACTCTGTACCTGTCATCAAGCATAGCCTTAATTCCTCTTAGGCTAAGGGCATCATCATCCACAATAAGAATCTGTTTTCTTGTATCATTTTTCTGATCTTTAATTTCAGAGTCTCTTTTCTTTTCATACAATACTTCAAAGATTCTTTTTTGAACCGCCTCATTATCAAAGGGTCTTAATATATTCTCATATTTTTTTTCTTTAAAATGAGTTGTAAGATTATCATATTCTGTCTGGGTTCCTATGGTAAGTACAGGCATTTGCGGATATTCTCTTGCCAATACCTTAAAAGTAGAAACGTCTATTTCATAGGTTCCAACCAGAAAAACAACCGTAAGAGCAGGTTCTATAACCTTTATCATGGAAACAGGATCCTTCTCATTTTCTATACAGAGCTTAACGTTAAACTCATACCTTAAATACTCATAAAGACCTGTGATCAGTTCATTCCTTTTTCCTATAAGTAATATTTTTTCCACGGTAAACCTCCATAAATAAATTCACTGATATTATAATTTACTTTCCATTTCATCCATCAGCTTATTGGCCATCTCTTCATCCAGTCCCTTAACAGCTGCATTTAACTTAGGCACCAAGGCATCTATTTCATCTCCAAATTTATATTTTCCCATCTTTGCCATAATATCATCGGCACTGTCTACATCCAGTTCCTCCATTGCAGGTCTTAAAAGGTCAAACATTGTCAATAACAGCTCTTTGCTGCCTTCCTTAAGCTCTTCATGTTGTTTTTGTCCATTTGTACTATTAAGAACACAAAAGCCCAGGCCAAATACACCTTTTAATTTATCTTCATAAGATCTCCACTCATTTATAAAGGCTTCATGCATGGAATTGATCACCTTAAGATTTCCATCTTTTGCAGCAAATTCCAAAACCTTGGCCATTCCTGCCAAAGGAACTATTCCTATGGTAGCAGCTGAGCTTTTCATGGCATGAACTTGAATCCTGTATTCCGAAACAGGGTCTGTTTCACCATTGTCCTTACCAATATTTTCGTACATGGTCTGTAATCTTTCGGCCTGAAGCTCCAAAACATCATAGAAATTGGTAACCGCTTCTCTTATCATCTCTACATCCGGCAGATGAAGCCATGCATAATTCCAGTCAAGTCCGTCTACATCAGGTAAGTCTTCAGGTGCTCTTGCAGTTTTACTGCTGTCCGAGCTTCGTAGCATTTCTCTTTCCTCTTCTGTCAGAGGCTTGATATATTTTTCGGGAAGCGATTCTTTTAGAGCAGCTTCAAGATTTTGTGGCATAACAGGTTTTGATATAAAACCAGTAAATCCCATGGAAATATAGGATTCTCTTGCTCCTGTCACAGCATTGGCCGTGAGAGCATAAATAGGTATATCTTTGCAGTTATCCTTTTCCTTTATAAGCTTCATGGCCTCAACACCATCCATACCCGGCATCATGTGGTCCATAAATATAATATCGAAATGTTCAAAATCAACCTTAGTAAGGGCTTCCGGTCCGCTGGCTGCTTCGCTGATCTGAATTCTGATAGGCTTTAACAGGCTTCTGAACACCTTTCTGTTCATGGCATTATCATCCACTACCAGAACCTTTGCCTCCTCTGCTGTAAAGGCTTCCTGTGAATCACCGAATTTATCTAAATTTCTGACAGTCTTTTCAATTTTGCCCATAGGAGCATCATTAACAATCTTCTGGTTCAGATCAAAAAAGAACTTTGATCCTGTACCGTAAGTGCTTGTAACCTCAAGCCTGCTTCCCATCATATCAAGGAGCTGAGCTGTAATATTAAGCCCAAGACCTGTTCCTTCTATTTTACGATTTCTACCCTCTTCAATTCTCTGATATGCTGAAGTCAGCTTGGGTATATCCTCGGGCTTAATTCCGATACCTGTATCCTCTACTTCAACATGAAGCTGTATTGTATCTCCAAGCCTTGTTCCGTCTACTTTGAGAATGACTTCTCCGGCCATGGTATATTTAACGGCATTGGTAAGAATATTGGTTATTATCTGTCTGATTCTGACATCATCTCCAAAAAGACTCTTAGGAAGTTCGGGATTGGCCTGTACCTTGAGCTTAAGATCCTTAGCCTGCGCCCTTGGAGTTATCATATTTACAAGATCGTTTAAAAGGCTTGCCAGTTCATATTCCACAGGAACTATTTCCATTTTTCCCGACTCAATCTTGGAAGAGTCCAATATATCATTTATGAGAGATAAAAGTGTTTGCCCGGCATTATATATATCACTGGCATATCCCCTTATTTCACTTTCGCTGCTCTCTCTAAGTATCATCTCATCCATTCCAAGGACTGCATTGATAGGTGTTCTTATTTCATGTGACATCTGAGCAAGGAACTGAGACTTAGCCTTATTGGCATTTTCTGCCTCTTCCTTGGCCTCACGAATCTGTCTGTACTGGCTGTTTATAAGGGCCATATTGCCCATCTTGGCTACCAGCCATGCTATAAATCCGGCAAATATAAAGATATTTGCCACCAGATATATTTTATAATAGGTATGTTCATACATTTTGGCTTCTTTACTAAAAAGAAATACCATCTGCTTGGAAACCGTATAGTCATAATCATTTATAACCTTGACAGTTAATCTATGGTTACCATAGGGCAGATTGCCATAATAAATGGTTTCGAGGGCAGACTGACGCATTACCTTAACATCATCTATGCCTTCCATTTCAATTCTTACCAAAGGATCTGAGATTGTATAATTAAGGATTGCGGGAGTAACCTCAACCTGTCCGCTTCCCGGAGGAATATAATATACACCGTTGTGCATTTCTATTTCCTCTCCTTCCTTGGCAACACTTCTCAAAAGAATCTGGTAATGAGAATCAAAATCCATATAATCTTCAGTATTAAGAATCTGAACTCCATTGGTACAGCAAAAATAAATTTGGCCATCTTTTACGCAGTTAAATGAATTGGAATTAAGAGTAGTATTAAGTCCCCTGGTTCTTCCAAGAAGTGTGTAGGAGTATCCCTCCTTATCCTCCAGCATATCCTTCTCATTAAGTACAAATACTCCCGCACTGGAGCTCACATAGACCTTTTTATCCTCTGTAATAATCACATCATAATTATTACTATATGGAAAATTCTGCAGTTTATTTATCTCATCCTCGTAGGTATGATAGTAAATTCCATTACTGCCAACGTACAGTCTTCCTCCATCACAGGGTACAACCTTCATAACGACCTGCGACATGAGTCCGTTATCCTGGTCATAATGATCTACAACCTGACGATTTTGTATTTTATATACTCCGTCACCATCTGTGCCAATCCATATGGATCCATCGTCTTCCTCTAATGCAGATAAAACCTTTGTAACCACAATTCCATCCTCGGCACCAACGGTACCTATAATTTTGTTATCGCTGATAAAACTTATACCATCTGATGATGCCGTAAGAATTTTACCGCTGCTAAGTTCAAGGCAGAACCTGAAACGCGTGCCCAGTATATTGGAATTATTGGCAGAAAAATATCTAACCATTCCATCATATTCAATTTTTACAAGACCGGAATTATCATAGGTGCTGATCCATATATTCTTCTTACTGTCCTGCATTACATTTCTTATTCTTTTACCCTCAAGGGCAGTAACAACTTCATCATATAAAACTCTATGACTTTTAATATTGATTTTTACCAAACCCTCATCAGTACCTATATAGGCTACATCTCCTATTAAAAGAGTAGAATTAACGGCTACTTCCCCAAGCCCGACTTTATTAAACAGATTAACAAACGGATTCTCAGAAAATTTTAAAAGTCCCTGCTTTGTTGAAGTAAACCAGATATTTCCCTGTTTATCTTTGATAATATCAGAAACTGCCATATTAAAGTCATTTACTGACAGATTCTGAGTTTTCCTGTCTTTACTTACAAATCCGAAACCGTTATCACAGCCTATAAAATATCCGTCCATATCAGGCATGTATCTGATTTCGTTTATACCGGTAAGTCCCTGGGAGCTTATGGTAGAAGTCTTTGTAAAGCCATTCTTTGATAAATGCAGCTCCTCTAAATAGTTGCCACTGGTACCCATAACAAATATTCCGTTTTCGCCATAGGCAACGGAATGATATATATTATCCTGAAACGTGCAATATCTTGTATATTTTAGCTTATCGTTTTCCAGTAAAAAAAGCAGTCCGTTCTTGGCTATACCTGCTATCTGTCCATTTCCAATGGATATAAGTGAATCTGTATAGACCAGATCAGAATAGTCATCAAATACAGTAATCTGAGGGTTTTCAAAATTATCTTTTCCCTCTCCCTCGCTTACGTTTAAACATATCTTACAAATATATGAAGTTGTACTTACATACATGTCTCCATTTTCATCTTCACAAATTCCGCGTATATAATCTGCACACAGGCCTTCTTTTCTTGAGTAAAAATAGACCTTGTTTTTATAAGGATCATAACAGGCAAGACCCGCATCATTTGTACCTATCCACAGCTTTCCACCGTTATCGCAGTGAAGTACGGTAACACTTGTTATTCTTGGATCCAGATTAATCTTTTCAAAATAAGTACCATCATAACGATACAGTCCGGAATAAGCTCCTGCCCATATATAGCCATCTGTTGTCTGGGTAACAGTATTTAACTCTGCTGAATTAAGGCCATGATCTAACCCGTAAATAGTTGTAGCATAAGTTGAAGAATAGTTTTCCGTATTTCCTGCCAGAGCTTTTATTGGAAAAGCCATACTAAATAAAGCTGCTGCACTCAGTAGCAATAATAGACCTTTTAATTGTTCATTTTTGATGGAATTGTCTTCTGATATTGTATTTTGAGAATTAAAATTGAAGATAATACCGGATTTCCTGAAAATAATAATTGTGACCATCACAATAAGGATGGATATCATTTTATCCGGAATATTTACTATCAGTTCTCCCGCTACACAGCAAAACACTTTCAGATTTATATATTCAGAAAGCATTTCAGTAAGTGCATCTCCCCAGATATTACCTGTATATCCGTTATTCATTATCATATTAACCGGAGTTGCGGCTATAGTCATAATAATTCCTGAAAGTACCCCTGTTCCTACAACTGTAAAGGAATCAACGTGCTCTCTTTTATGCAGAATGGAACTTACTGTAACTGCACCTGCAATACTGACAACAAAATACGCAAAATCCTTCATTCCAAATCTGGCACAGATAATATTATTGAGTATTCCTACGATAGATCCGGCAACAGGTCCCAGTAAAACAGAAACCAGAAAAGTTCCTATAGTGTCCAGAAAAAAGGGCATGGAATAATTATACATAATGCTATAGCATATTATGTCCAGAGATATGCCGATTATGATAAATGATATTGTTTTTTTATTTATAGGGAAACGAAGTCTTTCCATTTTAACCCTTTCATATTCTTTGCAGATATTCGAAAGTGCCCCCAATCCCCTATTAAATATTATACACATGCGGTCGTAATCACGTATATTAGTATACTATTAAATTATTCTTATTCATTTATTTTATTGCACTCAAAAAGGCATCCTTACAGATGCCTTTTTGCAGCTCCTCCTTGAGCACATATGGTATTTAACACATAATAATATTCGTCACAAAAACAGTAATTGATTATAGATAATCCTTCAAAAAACAATAAAATAAATTTAATAATTACTTATATAATGCTCAAAGGCTTTTAATACCAAGGTCTTTGTGCCATTTATCCCTCGCCTGACTGTTTATTGATACCCTAAGGTTTTCCAAAGTTTTGCCGATAGGATAATCTTTTCTGATGGTTGCCAGATCTTTAGACAAAAGAGCCAGGTCTTTATATTGTGTCATAGCCTTAAGTGGAGACCTGCTTATTCCAAGACTCTCTTTCCAGTATTTGTTCAGCTCCTTTTGCTGAGCAGGAGTCTGGGCCTTTTCTATCTCTTCATATATCCCCTCTACTGTTCCATATTCTCTAAGAAGAGGTGCTGCCGCAGAGCTTACTCCCTTTACTCCCGGAATATTATCGGAGGAATCACCTGTAATACCCTTCCAGTCGGGAACCTGCTCAGGGCTTACTCCATATTCTTTAAGACAAATATCAGAGGTCATTTCAAAGGTTTTGTCCGGAAGATTTACATCCTTTTTTGTTATTCCGAACTCTCCGTAATATTTATCCATCAGTTCATCAGCAGTTTCCTGCTTGGTCTGTACAAGCCACAATCTGGTATATCTACTTATAAGCTGCAGATAATCATGATCCTTGGACATAATAAAGGTAGGTATTTCCTTTTCGAACTTTGCCGCATAGGATCCTGCAATATCGTCAGCTTCATAAGTATCAGAATACTCTACCACAAATCCCATATCCTCCAGCATGGTTTCCATTGTCATAAACTGCTGTTTTAAAGGCTCAGGAGTATCTCCCCTGTTTCCCTTATAGTCAGCATATAATTCACGTCTGAAGGTATCTCTTGTTTTATCAAAGCAGATTACCATATGGGTCGGCTTTTGCTTATCAATAATCTTTTTAATGGTTCTTAGCATTCCATATATGGCATTGGTATATCTTCCATCGGGAGCATGCAGGATTTTATCATAATGCTGCTTTTTCTTCTCTTCATCTTTTTCAAATAAAATCTGCTTTGGCAGATTGCCATAGTAATTGGTTACGAGCATAGAACTGCCGTCAATTATAAGTAGCTTATCTTTAGTCATTTTGTATCCATTTCTTTTTCTATTATATTTTGGGTTTTCAAGTCCATCTTACCATCAAAAAACTTATCCAGAACCGCCCTGAATACTTCATTTCCCGGCTCTGCCAGTAAAAATACCGTCATTGAAGAATGGAGCTTGAAATTATCAGGATATCCAAATATTTCTGCGGCATCATTGGATTTTAATTTTAAAAGTTCCAGGCAAATAGCTTCCAGCCTGTCTTTTAAAACCTTATTCTTCAGGTATGCCTTGGCTTCTCCAAGACCATCAAGAGCATAATACTTTGAGATTGCACTATTTCCGAGCCCCTTTACCTGAGGAAAAATATACCACATCCAGCATGAACTTTTACCACCTGCTTTTATCTCCGAAACAGCTATTTTATATTCATTTTCCTGAGCTTTAATAAAACGTGATAAATCATACATATTTTGAATTCTCCATGTAAAAAGTATAACATATTAAAACTTCCCGGTGAGAATAATTAT
>JAILBM010000311.1 GCA_024680925.1 Butyrivibrio sp. | reverse complement strand
ACAAATTCAAATCAGGAGGAGGTTACGGCAACGGATACAAAAGAAAGTTCAACTACTACAGAAACTACTACAAATGTATCAGCAGAAGCATCAACTGAGGAAGCTAAGCCTGCAATCACGCAGCTAAGCGGTAGCCAGACAGTCATCGTGGAAGGACAGGATTGGGGTCCTGCAGTCACAAAGACTGTAATTGAATTAGATAATAGCGTAGCTTCATCATCTGTCTCAGCAGATTTATTCTCAGTAACAGAGACCAAAGAGTCTTTTAACTGGGCAGCTCTTATGGAAGGATCTACAGAAGACCCTACTAAGCATGTTACAGCAGATACAGAACTTCATGTTGTGGCTGCTTATACCAGTGATGAAAGCGGCAATCAGACAGAAGATTCCAAATACATCACTCTCGAACTTGGCTATGATCCAAATACAGCCAATCCTTTCTGCTATGACATTTTTGTCGGTAATAATACAATCTGCTCACCTTATGAGCTTACTGTCACTTTAAAGGACGGTTCAGTAATTACAACTCCGGATGGAAGCGAGATTAGTGACTTTACAGTTTCTTCCGCTATTGATCTTGATTCTGCTATCTATCCACAGCTGGAGAACATTGATATATCAGGTTCATTCACAGGTAGTGAGGGGCACACTTTTGCTTATGCATCCTATGAGCCTGAAAGTGACGGTTCCAAGCATCCTCTCGTAATCTGGCTTCACGGTGCAGGCGAAGGTGGCAATGACCCAAGACTCAATACCCTTGGTAATGAAGTTACTGCACTATTTAGTGAAGAATTTCAGGAGACCATGGGAGGCGCATATGTACTTGCTCCTCAGTGCCCTACTTTCTGGATGCAGTACGACGAGGAAGGCAACTGGTCAGACAATCAGGGTGTGGATTCCATCTATTTAGCAGACCTTAAAGAACTCATTGACACTTATGCATCAGAGCACGAAGATGTAGACACTAACCGCATCATCATTGGCGGATGCTCCAACGGTGGTTACATGACAATGGATATGATTTTTAATTATCCTGATTATTTTGCGGCTGCATATCCTATCTGCGAAGCTTACATGAATTCCGGAATTACAGATAGTCAGCTTGAAGCCATCAAGGATCTTCCTGTCTGGTTTGTCTATGCAGAAAATGATACAACAGTTGATCCTACAGTCTTTGAAGCTCCAACAATAGAAAGACTTCGCGCTATAGGTGCAAACGTACACACCAGCATTTTTGCTGATGTTCACGATACCAGCGGCAACTACACCGGTGAAGACGGAAATGCATATCAGTTTATGGGACACTGGTCCTGGCTCTATTTCTTCAACAATCAATGTGAGGAAGACGGTGTAAACCTTTGGCAGTGGTTATCCCAGCAGTCAAAATAATGCATTGAAATACTATATATTTTAATAAAAACACCATCCAGGGCTCCTGTGAAATTCTTTTCACATTTGCTGTGGATGGTGTTTTATCATATGCTTTGCTAGCAAATCATTTCATTCTGATTTTGATTTCAAGATTTCCATCTGAATTTATATCTATTTCCAGTTTATTCAGATATTTCTTTTTAAAATCCTCTACTTCGTTTGGTGCAAGTATGATGTGGGTTGCCTGCATCATCTCTTTTATCAGGTCATTCACATTTATGTGTACTCCATCTGCCAGAAGTTTATTTGTTTCTTTAAGCATTGCTTTTTTCTTAAGCTCCTGACTGTTACCGGAGTAGAAATCATCAATATAGCAGAAGTATATGCCTTTATTGATCAACGCGCTCTTCATAGCCCCGCTGCATTTTTCATGCTCGACCATTACAAGAAATTTAGCTTCAGGTATGGATTCTATAAGTCCCCAATAATCTGAATCACTGGATACCAGTACAAAAGAATCCACATTATTTTTGTAAAACTCTCTGCAAGTGCCTGCTGCCAGCTTAATATCAGCCAATGATTTATTATCCTTGAGTCGTTCAATAAGTATGTACTCCACAGGAATCTTCACATAATCGGCCAATAACTCCCAGGCAGAAGCCGCATGAACATCATCATATAATATTATTTTTTCGATTTTCTCAAGCTTCTGAGCTTCTAAATTATTAATGGTAGCAAAAAGATCATACGGATCTGAATTTTCACAATCTACAACAAATACAATCTTTTCACCTGCATCTATGAAATCATATATTGTCTCTTTAGTATGTTCGCTGGCATCTGACACTTTGCTGTTATCTACAAAAAACTCACCATTCCATTCATATAAAAGAGACACAAATCTTTTATCATTAAACAGAATATTTCCTTCATCCTTTGCAGGCCAGTTCAGATACGTCTTATATGGATAAAAGTCGATATTAGCGTAAAAGAAATCTGCATTTTCCTTAAGCCCTTCATCGGTAGTTCCATTGGGCATGATAAAAATATCCCTGATAAATTCAAAATTGATCCAGGAGGGGAACACGTCTTTGCAGTTATTTATTCTGCTTTTTATCTGCTTATTGATCTCAATAATAAATGCTCCCGGTTCATTTTTATATCTGAACAGATCTATACCATTATCTCCCAGGTATTTTAATGATTCAGTCGGAATCATCTCAGGAAGCATATATATGCTTTTGTATTCCTGCTGAATAGCTTTACATACCTGTCCAAAATGGTGCTCCATTTGATTTCTGAGAATACACAAGTGCCTGATTATAGTCGTAGCGGTATTTTTACTAAGGCTTTTATATATTTCCACATCAAAGCCATTACTCTCATTTTCAAATATCGGCTTTGCAATCCCAAGAAGATATGCCACCTTCGATACTATTTCATATTTATCTTCCTTATGATAGGAACTTACTTCTATTCCTTGTAATGCTTCCTGCATTGTATTGTTAAATCCATCCATGAATAAACCAAACCTTCCACATATAATATTTCAGTAAAGCTAACATTAACATATATCGCCTTGAAATATGTGATGAATATTTAAAAAATTATCCCTCTGTTTCCGTTTCTCTTTTTTACTCACCAATTATCTCATTCAGATTTTCTGTTATTGTCGCCAATATTGTTATCTTCCCCAAAATATCTCTGATAATATCATACTGTAAATCAGTTAATTGCTAATAAAATGCAGGTTAAGATAATATAAAAACTATATCTTCAATTTTGGCTTTTCCATAATTTATTCCAAAACATTACAGTTATTCCAATAATGCCTTTTGTGTTATCTAAAAATTAGCTATTATTCCATAATTTCTGATAGCATCACTACTTTAGTTATTGCTATCAGCCGCATTACCATCTTCTAAAGTTTTTCCAACTATAT
>JAILBM010000296.1 GCA_024680925.1 Butyrivibrio sp. | reverse complement strand
CTGATTCAGGCAGCACCACTTCATGATATAGGAAAAATAGCGATACCGGAGGATATTTTAAATAAACCCGGTAAGCTTAACGATGAAGAGTTTGACATTATGAAAACGCATGCTTTTGAAGGCAAAAAAATCATTGAGAAGGCCACTGAAAATCTGCCTGATGCAGGTTACCTTGAAGAGGCAGCGGATATGGCGGGGTACCATCATGAGAGATGGGACGGAAGTGGTTATCCGGAGAAACTTTCGGGAGAACAGATACCTCTTTCCGCCAGGATCATGGCTGTGGCTGATGTCTTTGATGCTTTGGTATCAAAGAGGGCATACAAAGATTCTTTTTCCTATGAAAAATCTATTTCAATCATAAAAGAAGAAGCCGGTACCCACTTTGACCCATTGGTTGTTGATGCGTTTTTAAAGTCTCAGGGTGATATTATTGCAATCACAGAGCAGTTAAATAATGAATAAAATGATTATTTTTGAAGCCGTAGTGGTAGTTCAAGCCCATGGGAGATAAGGAGCTTTTCATCTTTTAGTATGTCGGAGGTGTTCCCATCTGCTACGATGCGGCCTTCATCCAGGACAATAGTCCTTTCGCAGGTATCCATTATAAAATCCAGATCGTGGGAAGTTATTATCTTAAGGCTATCTATTTCCTTAAGAATGGATATCAGATTTTTTCTGTTTCTTGGATCCAGAGCTATTGAAGGTTCGTCCATAATGATTATGTCAGGCTGCATTGCAAGTATTGTTGCGATTGCAGCCAGTTTTTTTTCACCGCCGGAAAGCTTATAGGTCTGTTTTTTCCTAAGGCCTGAAATATGAACCTTGGTAAGAGCCTGTGAAACTCTTGCCTCTACTTCATCCTTGGAAAGACCGTAATTCTGAGGGCCAAAGGCTATCTCGTCTTCAACGGTTGAAAGGAAAAGCTGACTGTCAGAGTCCTGAAAAACGTATCCGATATGTTCCCGGATATGATTGAGATTCTTCTTATTAACCTGATGGCCTGCAACCACTATTTCTCCGCTAAAATCAAGATAAAGCCCCACTAAAAGCTTCATAAGAGTAGACTTACCGATGCCGTTTGGACCGATTATCCCTACACTTTCTTTGGAGTTTATGGAAATATTTATGTCCTTTAGGATTTCTGTATCATTCTCGTAGGAGAAGCAAAGATTTTTTATACTTAATAATTCTCCCTGTATACCTGTTTGCATATATTTGTTATACCTCTTTATCTAAAAAAGCCGCCGAATCTGATGGCTGTAATAATCATGAGCCATATAGCAAAAAAAGCTATATCGGTGCCTTTGATATTTCTTTTTGAAGTTATAAAATCACCTTTAAAGCCTCTAAGCAGCATGCTTTCATATACGATGCCTGCTTTGTCCATGCTGCGTAGGAGCCACTGACCAACAAATGTACCCCAGACTTTTATGTTTAGGCCTTTTTGAGAAGGCGCCCGCAGCTTATAGGCGGTTGTCATTCTGTCAGCTTCCTCGGCCATGACCCCAAGGTATCTGTATATAAGCATTATAACTATCACAATGGTTTTGGGAATATGGAGCATTCTAAGAGCATAACATATATCCTCTATGGAAGTGAGGGCTATTAGTATGTATGTAGCCAGTATGGTAAAAAGCCCCTTAATCATAAGGGTAAGCATCGAAATAATACCACTTGTTATTGGTAGAGTGAGCTTTCCACCTGCTAATGGCAGAGAAAAAATAATTTGTCTGTCAAAAAAAGGATTGAAAATACCTGTGAAAATAAGCAGTGGAAGAATAAGTCTCATTCTGTAGATGCCCTCTTTTAAGGATAACTCACCTACAACAAAGCCAAAGATCAGATAAACTGACATTACAAGCAGCGTCACAATGTCATATTTATCAAAAGATACAACGTCTATTATATAAATAATGCTAATAAGCAGCTTTCCCAAAGGATGAAGTTTATTCATCCAATGAGAACGCTGCTGCAAGCTTTGTAGTTTATTTAATTCGATTATATTTTTTTCAATTGTGTTCATAAATACATTGATTTAAGCTGACTCTTTATTTCTGAAAAATCTAAAAGCATAAGAAGCACCAACCATAATTGCGATGACAACTAATGCACCTACAATACCTGAAAAGCTTGTACCAAAAAGTGATTCACTGTTTGGAAATGCATAATCGGGAAGAAGAGAAGTTGTTTCTTGAACCTGTGCAGCTGTTTCATAAGCACTGCCTACAGCTTCAAGCTCTGCAGTTCCCGCAACCTTTTCCATAGACCATTCAAGACCATCAGGGAATGCTGATGCAAAAAGCGATACCACACCGCCGCATACAGCAGCTGCTATAGCAATTGCAATAATTGTGGACTTAAATGATAATCTGCCTTCCTTAGAACCTACTTCCTTTGAAGTGCCAACACCCCATAAAAGCTCGGGTCTTGCTTCATGTACAAAGGAAAGGACTGCAGCTGTTATAAGTCCCTCGACGAAACCTATGGCAAGGTGAATTGGCTGCATTGTAGCAACAAAAACTGAAAATGGAAGTTCAGTAACGCCTGAAATCAAGGTTTCTAATGATACGGAAAAAGCACCAAGCTGTAAAGTAAGAACACAACCGATAATTGATGCGGCGAATATTTTAGCTTTGGAAGCACTATTTCTCATGATAGGCTTCCAGATTAAAAGAGCACCGATAAAACACCCGTAAAAAGCCATGTTCCAGATATTACATCCAAGAGCCAGTAAACCTCCGTCTGCAAAAAGAAGACATTGAACCAAAAGAACACCTATCATGGTCAAAAAGCCTGCGTAAGGACCAAGCATGGCAGAAAGCATCATGCCACCACATAAATGTCCTGAAGAGCCGGTACCCGGAATAGTAAAATTGAGCATCTGAGTGGCAAATACAAATGCACCCATAACTCCCATAACCGGAATTTTCTTAGGATCATTTTCTTCTCTGATTTTTTTGATGGATACCCCTGCGGCACCTGTTGAAAGAACGTACATAGTTCCTGCTACTGCAGGAGCTACTAAAGCATCTGCCATATGCATAATAGAAATCTCCCTTAATAAAAATTTTTTCATGTCTAGTATATGAACGTAGCATAATATCCTACAAGCCCCCTAGGGGGATAAAATTTTCAGAAGAAAAAATCCAGTAATTACAAGGCTTTCAGCTGTCCGTTAAATGACCCACATAGTGATTTAGAATTAAAGCATAGAAAAACTAATGCAACAGGCAAAATTATTTTTAAAGACGTTGCAAAATCAAAAGAAAAGGTGGGGAAAAGGATGGATTCAGTTTTATTTATCAGCAAAGTGATGATCTTAATAATGTGTATGGTTTTTGTGATACTGATGGTATCTAAACCATTTTTATATGATTTGAAATTTTACAGAAAAAAACGTGAACACGGGATAAACTGGTGGGTTGCCGCAGTACAGGTTTCCTGTCTGGTTTACCTTTTTATATCAGGCAAAAATGAAGATGAGCTTATAAGGGCAGTGAGCCTGTTCGCAATCATAAGCCTTCTTGCTCTTATCCATACCATAGTAAGAGCTTTAAGCTTTTCACTTAATATATTGCAGATAATGGAAATGGTAATAATGCAGCTTCTTGCTCCTCTTGGCCTTTGCCTTATAGTATTTGCTCTTGCAGGTATCTATTATCATAGGGAAAATTCAAAAAGGCTACAGTTTTAAATGAAAATAATGATAAAATAATAAAAAACAAAGCAGGCTGGGGATTGTTATCAGGATATAACAGTCCAGGGCTTGTTTTAATTAATAAAACTATGGAGAGATATATTTATGTTTGATAATGCTGTTATATATGATCAGGTAAAAGAAAGAATGATGCGATATGCTAAGGTAGATACTCAGTCTCAGCCTTATAACGGCATATGGCCAACAACCTCTAAACAGTTTGACCTTGCCCGTATGCTTAAAGAGGAACTTATTAAAATAGGTGTTTCTGAAGTTTATATGGATGAAAAAGCCTGCGTGGTATACGGTATTATTCCATCCAATATTCCCGCAGGAGAAGGCATGGCTGTGGGGTTTGTTGCACATATGGATACAGCACCGGATGCCAGCGGTAGTAATGTAAAACCCTGGGTTTTGGAAAATTATGATGGATCGGATATTTTACTTAATAAAGAGCAGCACATAGTTATGAAAGCACAGGATTATCCTAATCTTAAAGAGTATATTGGGCAGGATCTTATCCTGACTGACGGGACAACACTGCTTGGAGGAGACGATAAGGCATCAATCGCAGCAATAATGACCATGGCAGAGTATTTATGCTCTAATCCTCAGGTGCTTCATGGGGATATAAGTATTGCCTTTACACCTGATGAAGAAGTGGGAGGTCTTGCCAGAGATCTTGATCTTAACAGATTTGGTGCAAAGGTTGCATATACCCTTGATGGGGACCATCTTGGCTGGTATGAGGATGAAACTTTTTATGCATCTGAGGCTGTTTTTAAAGCTACAGGAAGAAGCGTTCATACCGGTACTGCAAAAGGAATAATGATAAATGCCGTTGATATTGCATCAAAATTCATGTCAGCTATTCCTCAGGATGAAAGACCACAGTATACAGAGGGTGTAGAAGGTTTCTATCATCTGATATCCTGTGAAGGCAGTTGTGAATATGCAAAGGTCAGACTTATTATAAGAGATTTTGATAAGAATAATTTTAAAAAGAGAGAAGAGTTATTACAGCAGATAACAGATAAACTTGGAAGAGAATATGGAACTGACAGAGTAGAGCTTAGTATAAAACATCAATACAGCAACATGAAGGAAGTACTGGATAAAGTTCCGTTTCTTTCAAAGGCACTTTATGAGGCAATTGCTGATGCAGGTCTTGAACCTGTATGCGAGCCTTTTAGAGGCGGAACTGACGGCTCTGCCCTTTCTTTTAGAGGCCTGCCTTGCCCTAATCTGTCTGCAGGTTATGAGAATGCTCATGGAAGATTTGAATATGTTCCGATTCAGTCCATGGCAAAAAATGTTGAGATATTGCTGCTATTGTGTGATAAATTCAGAAAATATAATGAAAATTGACACAAATAAATTCATGAACTAACATATTCTTATTAAACATATTATGTCTTGTGAAAACTATTTATGAGCATGATAGGTTTTTGGGCTTAATAAAAGTTTTCCGGACAATACTTGAGGAGGGATTTACTTATGACATATTCCAGTATTGTAAAGGATGCCAAAAAGGCTGTAAAAGCTATTGATACAGCTAAGATAACAGATCATGTGGCTGTGGAAATCGATATTACAGGTGAAGGCGAAGGTGCTTTTTATATAGAACTTTCACCCGGAAGTGTAAAAGTTGAGCCTTATGAATATTACGACAGAGACTTTCTTATAAGAGGAGAGGGAGCTGTAATTCTGGATGTTCTTACAGGAAAGAAAACCATTGATCAGGCCAAGGATCTGGTTAAGTGGGAAGGAAATCTGGCTAAAGCAGCTATTCTTAAAGACGTTCTTGCACCGGTAAAACTGGAGTCTAAAAAAGCAGAGCAGCATAAAATAGAAAGCAAAAAGACTGAAAAAGTAAAAATAGAAAGCAAAAAGAAACCTTCTGAAAAAATAGAAAGTAAGAAGAAA
>JAILBM010000092.1 GCA_024680925.1 Butyrivibrio sp. | reverse complement strand
GTCAATTCTTGAGAGCATGATTTTCTCATTTACTGACTGATCCGCACGTCCGATGTAATAATAATAGAAATTAACATCCAGATAGTACATATTCTTTACAAACGGAAGTGGGTTAAATACATATATGTTATCCACATAGAAGGTATGCTCAGGAAGCTTTAATCCACAATCTCTTAAGAGCTTTGTTCTGAATATAACAGAATGCATAAGAAGGTAATGGCCCTTACTTACTCTCTTTATATCCTTCCAGGTAAACATCTTCTCAATAGGGAACATTCTGTTGTATCGCATAACCTTGTGACGGTCTTCATTTTCCTTATTGTAGACAAAGTTACTGATAAGCATATCAAGTCTGTCTTCGCCTCCAATAAGCTCCTCAAGAGTAGATAATATTTTGCGGTAAGCAATTTCTTTTACCCAGTCATCACTGTCTACTACCTTGAAGTAAAGTCCGGTGGCATTTTCAAGACCTGCATTAACTGCAGAGCCGTGTCCGCCGTTTTTCTTGTGGACAACCTTTACAATATCCGGAAATTCAGCAGCATATCTGTCAGCAATCTCTGCTGTGTCATCTGTTGAACCGTCATCTACAATAATGATCTCTACATCATTGCCTCCCACCAGCAATGAATCAATACACTTACTCATATAATCCTGTGAATTATAGCAAGGTACTGCTATTGATAATAATTTCATTTTTTACTCCTCTTAATATAAATACTTAAAAGCCATAGCTTCTTAAAGCCTTGTAGCCTCATAGCGCTGTTTCATAACAAGGCAGGTCTTAAGGTCGTCAAATCTCTGATAAACATCTCCTTCATCAATCTGAACGTCAATTGCCATGGACATTATATCTATCATATCATTTGTGATAATAGAATTCATCTGACTAAGAATATTAAGTCTTGCTGCAGTCTCACTTTCATCAAGAAACTGAACAACAAGTGGATGAAGATTAAGGGACTCCGCTTCCTGCTCAAGAGTTTTATCTCTATTATCTATTGCCACATCCTTTTGAGGTGTTATAACTCTTGAATCATCATTTGCAACAGTCATTTTCTTCCCGGTGTCTTTTGGTTCTGCTGACAGAAATACAGCCTTAGGTCTTTCTACTACTTCTCCGGCTCTTTTTTCCTGTGGTGCAGGCTCTTTAGTGGAAAGCTCTGTAACAAGCTCAAATCTGTTCTTCTGAGTCACCTCAGGATATTTATCTCTGTCTACAGGAGACATGAACATATCTATAGGTCTGCAATATACTTTAAAATCACCGTAGAGTGCCTGATATACAACCAGCTCTTCTCCGGTTTCGGAATGCTTTGCAATAGTAACTATCTGATAAAGATTCCCCTTAAAATGTCTGTATATTTCCTGTGGTATTGGTCTATGCAAAGTAATGTCCCCCTTAATTTTTCTCAAAGCAAAAAATAAGCTTATAAAGTTTATACCTAGTTAAGTATAAACTTTATAAGCATTTATTTCAAATAAATACAATAGTTCTCTTTATTACTATAGCTTTTAAGAAGTGGTACTGATGATTATCATTTCAACACTGATTATCTGATCAAGGCGTCCTGTTTTCACGGCTTCATCATTGGATACGCACAGTTCCAGTGCCTTTTTAAGTTCTTCCATACTGTATTTCTTGGACCAGTCAATATATTTGGAGGTAACAAAGGGATGGAGCTTTAAGGTAGAGGCAATAAGTGACCTGTCCTTATTATTCATGTACATCTCCTTCACCTGAAGCATAATATTAAACTGTCTTATAATAAGAGACTGGATTTTAGCAGGGGGCTCCTTTAGGGCCAGAAGATCATAATAAAGGTCTACTGCTGTCTTTTGTTTTTTCTCTACTATGGCATCTGTCATGGCAAATATTCTGCTGGTAAGCCAGTTGGCACAGACCGCATCTATATCTTCCTCTGTGACGGTATCCTTAAAGGCACAGTATCCAAAAAGCTTCTCAACTTCATTGGAAATATTAGCCATATCCGTACCTACTCTATCAAGAAGGTGCATAATGGCATGCTGGGATATGTTCTTATTCTCCGCGGCAAAAAGTTTTGCTATCCACCTGGAAAGGGTACGTTCATCCTGCTTCTCACAGTCTATATCAAGTCCCTTGGCACGTACTACCTTGTACATATCCTTACGCTTATCCACCTCTGTTTCAACAAATACAAAGCAGGCAGTTTCGGCAGGATTTTTGAGATATTCTGCCAGCTCAGGGCAGCCGCTTTTAAACAGGCCGCTGTTCTCCACAACTATAACTCTGCGCTCGGCAAAAAAAGGCATGGTCTCAGCCATATCTATTATTTCCAAAGGGTTGATATCACTTCCCTCATATCTGTGGAGGTTCATCTTATCTGCCCCTGCAATCATGGCATTATAGAGCTTATCTCTGTTCTGATAGCGCAGATATACCTCCTCACCATATACAAGATAACAGGGCTTAAAGGTGCCGTTTTTTATGTCTTCATTGATTTGTCGTTGCTTTACCGGAAATTCCGTTGTTTTTTCTGCCATTGATCTTCCTTATATTTTAATATGTTAGTTTAACTTTAAACTTCCATAGAGATCTTTGCAAGCAGGATAAAGCTTTTTAAATACCTGATATCTTTCCTCATATTTAGCTGTAAGCTCCGGATCGGGCTCCTCACTTCCAACTATCTCTACTATGGCCTTGCAGGCATCAGCGACTGTAGGATATACTCCGCAAGCTACCATTGCCAGCATTGCACCTCCCATACTTGGGCCTTCTTCAGTTTTTGGGATATCTACGGTAACGTTCATGATATTTGCTACCATTTTTCTCCAAAGAGGGCTCTTGGCTCCGCCACCGCAAAGTGTAGTGCGCTTAATATCTATTCCCTGCTTTCTGGCAACCTCAAGAGAATCACGAAGGCCAAATACAACGCCTTCAAGTACAGCCTGAGTCATGTCCTCACGGGTTGTATCCATGGACATACCGATAAAGGCAGCTCTTGCGTCAGGATTGTTATGAGGTGAGCGCTCACCCATAAGGTAAGGCATGTAGAATACAGTATTCTCACCAAGCTTATTAATTCCTTCCTGTTCTGCTGCATAATCCTTGGTTTTAACTATTTCATCCATCCACCATTTGTTACAGGAAGCTGCGCTGAGCATACATCCCATAAGGTGGTATCCTCCGTCTGCATGGTCGAAGGAATGAAGTGCATTATTGTCATCAACTCCAAAGGTGTCTGATGCTATAAAGATAGTTCCACTGGTACCAAGGGAAATGTTGCACTTACCATTACCAACTGTACCTGTACCAACAGCTGCTGCCGCATTGTCTCCTGCACCTGCTGCAATAACTGTATCAGTTGAAAGGCCAAGCTCGTTTGCAACATCAGCCTTAAGTGTTCCGATTTTCTCATAACTTTCAAAAAGCCTTGGAAGCATGTCTTCACTGATACCGCAAATATCAAGCATTTCCTTAGACCACTTTCTGTTCTTAACATCAAGAAGCAGCATACCTGAAGCATCTGAAAGGTCTGTTGCAAAGGTACCTGATAATTTATAAGCAAGATAATCCTTTGGAAGCATTATCTTTTTTATGCGCTTAAAATTCTCCGGCTCGTTATTTTTGACCCAGAGTATCTTTGGAGCAGTAAATCCTGCAAAAGCAATATTGGCAGTATATTTAGACAGTGTTTCCTTACCGATCTCATTATTAAGGTAATCTGTTTCCTTACCTGTTCTTCCATCATTCCAAAGAATGGCAGGTCTTATTACTTCATCATTTTCATCAAGTATAACAAGGCCGTGCATCTGTCCGCCAAAGCTTATACCCTTGACTTCACTTTTATCAAAGTCCTTTATAAGCTCTTTAATACCTGCCATAGACTGTGTATACCAGTCCTGAGGTCTTTGCCCATACCATTCCTGATTAGTAAAAAACAGCTCATATTCTTTAGATACTATATTTTTAATATTTCCTTTTTCATCTGATAACAAGAGCTTAACAGAAGATGTTCCCAGATCGATTCCAATAAATAACATAGTGCCCTCCAAACAATTATTTAAATTTTTAGTTTCTATTTAATAACACCTTTTTAATTATAATTCAAAAGAATTTTCAATACTATTAAAATGTTGCTTTATTCTCCCCATTGAATGCCCCGTGCAAGGGGGATTTTATAAAAGTATCTATGAAGGCTTTTTTCTTATTATACGTTACTGTTATTGCTCCAAAATCCTTGGTAACATATATTCTGCTTCTGTTTCTTTCAAGCCTTTCCATCAGTTCTTTATGGGGATGGCCGTATTTGTTATTCTCTCCGCAGCTTATTACTGTAACCAAGGGTCTTACCCTTTGAAGGAATTCTTCATCCGTAGTATATCTGCTGCCATGGTGGGCCGCCTTTAGAAGTGTCAGCTCTGAAACCTCAGGAGCTTCATTTTTAAGATATTCCTTTAGATTTTCCTGACCACGTCCTTCTATGTCGCCTGTAAGGAGAGCCTTAAAACTGTCCTTTTGTATATAAAGAACAGTTGAATATTCATTGGGAGAATCGGTTTCCATATCTTGAACAGGTCCAAGACATTTTAGTAATACACCTTGTTGTGATAATATATCTCCTCTTTTTATATAGGAGATTTTTATATTGTTATCCTCTGCCGCCCTGCAGAGTCTTTTGTAATTATCTCCCTTTGAATCCTCAGATACCTCCGGCAGAATCAGGTTATCAATTGCTATCCCTCCCTTTTGTGTATCCTCTATAAGTTCCAGCATTCCGCTAAAATGGTCCTCGTCCTCATGGGTCAGGATTACCGCCTTTAACCTTCCTATTCCTTCGTAGGACAAAAAAGGCTTTAGCTGATACTTACCCACATTCTTTTTACTGGTACTTCCTCCGTCGATAAGATATGCATCCCCTCTGCACTCCATGACTATGGCATCCCCCTGACCTACATCAAGAAAAGTGAGCCTTATATCATATCTTTCTCTGCTGCAGAGTATCACCATGCCTATGAAGAGAATTCCGTATCTTATACCAAAAGTTATCCCTTGCGGAAGTCTGTCTGAAAGCTTTTTATGGAGCTTTAAAAGTACATAAATACCAAGGGCTGTAAGATATATAAAAGCCTTAACCCTGCCTGCATAGCCTGTATATATAACTCCTCCCGGCAGATAATCTGCTATCCTGCAGGCATATTCATAAATAGATAAAACGGCATGTATAGCCTGTCCAAATACTACTCCGCCAAGGGGAAGGAAATATCCCACAACCATGCATCCAATGCCGGATACCATAAGAAAGGGCATCAGTGGTAGTACCAGGAGATTTAAGATAAAGCCGTAAAGAGGCACTGTATAGTAATAATCCATATATACAGGAAGGGTTACCAGAAGTATTGAAACAGAGCCGGTCATAGCGGTTATAAAATATCCGGCTATATCCATAGCCTTTAATCCAATCCTGTTGTCTGCGTTTAGATATATAAGTCCAAAAGCTTTTCCAACATCCTCTTTTAACACAGGGATAACAAAGCCTATGGCAAGAATTGCCCCATAGGACATTAAAAAGCCGCTATGATTTAAGTACAAGGGCTGCTCAATAATAAGAAGAAGTCCCGATACAGCCATGGCTGTGAGCATATCGTATGTCCTTCCTAAAAGTCCTGCGCAAAGGCGCAGTATAAACATTACAATTGCTCTAAAGGCCGAAGCACTCATGCTGCACATGATTCCATAGGACCACATAAAGGTCATGGCTACTAAAGCTGCCACATATTTATTGCAGCCGACTTTCCTCAAGGTCTTGTATAATCCCATTCCTATAATAGAGATGTGAAGGCCGCTTACTGCAAGAATATGGATGATTCCGCTTCTTTTATACAGTTCCTTTATCTCTTCATCCATAAATGCCTTATCCCCGAGAAGCACTGCCTTCATTATTGATGAGTCTTTTGCTTCCAGACTGTTATCCAGTACTCTTTCAAGGCTGCATCTTATTTTAAATAAAGCTTCTTTATAGAAATCTATTTTTCTGTCAGAGGCTATAATCTTTCCTTTTTGTATTCGATATTTAATTTTCAGAATCTGATAATACTGTGGGCTGTCAAACTCTCCCGGATTTGTAGCAGGATGAAAGCACCTGATTTTCCCCTTTACACATACAGTACTGCCTATAGCCGCAATATCTTTTTGCAAAATATCTAAAGGCTCATCAAGGTAACACTGTACTCTCTCATCTTTATCAGATAATGACTGCAAATAGATAACCCGGGCTGTTTCACCGCTACTACTGATTTTATATTCTTTTTGATAAATCTTTCCTGTGAATTGTATTTCAGAGCCATCTTCTACAGAGATTTCCGAAGAAAATGGAAAGATAAACATAAATAGAGAGACAACCACGGCAAATACCAGAGAAATGCCAAGCAGTGGTCTTTTCATAAAATTCCTTATTGTACTATATCAAGATTTCTTTCAAACATAGTATTTAAATTTATATTTTCCATAAAGGTCACATCAGTTTCACCATCCACTGATATCTGAACCTTATTAACTTCTGTTATATTTACAAGTGTATTAACCAGAGAGTAGATTGCCACCTCTGAGGATACGGTATTGGGCTGAACGAGAAAGGCGCTGTCAAAGTCTGCATAGCATACTCCGTCTCGTACAGTAATACTGTTTAATTTAGCTTCAGGATTAAGGGTTGCAAAGGCTATATTCGTGTTAGGTCCCTTTAAAAGCTGCTCAACCGCAAGTCTTTCCATGGAAATATTACTGTTATATACAACTTCCCTATATACAGGCTGAAGAGCAGTTCCCTCTTCTGTAGCAAAATAGAGCATCAGCTCAACCTTTTCATAAGTATTGATCTCATTACCCGCATTATAAATAAAGGTATCTGCTGTCATAGTTCCTATGACACTACCTTTGGAATCTGTAAGGGCAACACCGTCTACAAGAAAGGATACTCCCGTAACATCAGGGAGCTGTGTAACAGTTCTTACAATTGCGGCACGGATAAGTATTTCTGTAGTTACCTTCAGTTCTGAATATGCCTTATTAAAGTTAAAGGTTATAAGACCTTCATTATAGGTATATTCAATAAGAGAAACCTTTCCGGATAAAGGAGCTTCATATTCAAGCTTCTGAGGAATGGTTCCAAGCTGCTCTACCATCTCGGCAAGGGCATCTACAGTATTGGCTTTATCTGCTGTAAGTTCATATTCCTGGGCCACAATACCTGTTTCAGATTTATTCACATAGTAAATCTGTACTGCATTCTCATTAATCTCAGGTTGCTTATTTCCACACCCCGCCACGTAAGTTATGATAAGCATGGATATGATCAAAAATATTAAGTTTTTAAATTTACCATGCATCCTCATAATTACTCTTCTCCCCGAATATTACTGTACATAAATAAGTGGTACTCTTACTGTAAATGTTGTTCCCTCATCTATTTTGCTCTCTACATTTATAGAGCCTCTGTGCATCAAGATCGCACTTCTTGTAATAGCAAGTCCCAGACCTGTTCCGCCGATTTCACGGGATCTTGACTTATCCACCCTGTAAAAACGTTCATATATATGTTCTATGGATTCCTCAGGAATTCCCATTCCGGAATCACTTACCGTAACCGTAAAGAACTGATGATCCGCATCTAAAACTACCTTGACCCATCCACCTTCTTTGTTATATTTTATGGCATTTTCCACAAGATTCATTATGGCAAGGGATAACTTAACCTCATCCACCTCTGCGGTTATGGTACGCCTGCTCTCAAGAGTAAGGTCTATGTTGGCCTTTTGCGCTATTGGACGCAGTCTTTTCATAATTATCTCGGTCATCTGAACTATATCCACAGATGAGATATTAAGGTCAGTTGCCTTTTTATCCATTTTAACAAGAGCAAGAAGGTCATTGATTATCTTATTTTCCCTATCTATTTCCTGATCTATGTCCACCATGAAATCCCTGTATACCTCATTTGGAACATTCTCATCTGCAAGAAGTGACCCTGCCAGAACCTTCATGGAGGTTATAGGTGTCTTAAGCTCATGAGACACATTAGATACGAATTCATTTCTCGAATCATCCAGTACCTTCATTCGTGACTGCAGCTGGTTAAAGGCATCCACGATATGCTCTGTCTCCACATAGTGAGAAGCGGAAATCGGTTTATCTGAATATCCCGCCTTAAGGTCATTGATTGCCTTTGAGATTCTTTCAAAGGGTACCAAAAGCTTATTGGATACATAAATGGCAAATACAAAGATAAACAAAATAAAAATAATCTCTATTATCACCGCTCTTCTCGTAAGAATACTTAGGGTTGTCTGTATATAATCAGTTGAAACACTTATAAGAAGGACTCCTTTGACCACATTAACGGTACTGGTATTATTAAGGACATCACCATCCTGGAGTGATTCTGTTGTGGTAATAGGCGTAGTCATTTCAATATAACCGTTCTGGTCATCATATTTGGAAGTTGCGCCTGTTGCCCCGTTTTTAAGGCACCCAACAACCTCTTCTGAGATGATGGTTTTGCCCGCACTAATGTTATAGGTATCCTTGACTATCTGAAGATTGTCATTTATAACCATAACGCGACCGTCATAGAGGTTTGCCAGAAGGCCCAGCTCTGCATTTATAACCTCCGATGAGGTATCTGATAGATAATTATAGGTAATAAGGTGATTGGCCAGGATCTTCATCTGTGTAGAGACTTCACTTTTCCTGACATCGACTGCACGGGTTTCATAG
>JAILBM010000091.1 GCA_024680925.1 Butyrivibrio sp. | reverse complement strand
TTGAAGACAACACAGTACATGGATATTCCTACAATAATATAGTCGAGATATTTTAAAACAAATGTACTTGGTCAAGGCAGCACAAACGTGAGTCCTAAAGAGTTTGAGATTTTTTTATATGATAATTTAGATTTATGAGGGAGCAATCAGACTGGTTGCTTCCTTTGTCTGACTATACATTTATTAAAGATATAAGTCAATATCAGTTTTGTGATTGTACCAAGGATTGTAGTATGATATATTGCATATGCAATCGATAAATTCTTTAGGTTAGAATCGCTGTAAGGTCAAACGAAAAAGCAGCTTGAATTATAACAATAACTGCCCTTTCGTTTGATCTTATTGCAATTTAACCTAATGAATTTGTCGCAGTAAGACACACTTAGAAAATGCTTACCATTTGGTGTAAACCACCTGATTTTCCTTCTGAGGTTCTTGTGACACAGGTAACATCTGGTGCTGATAACCTCAGGGTCATCCAGCAGTTCTTCCTTGGTATCAAACTCTCTTGAAATGTACTTGGCATAATCGTCAAATACAATATGAATCTCCTGCCTCTTATCCTTAGGTGTAACAAAACTGTCAAAGGAATAGTTCTTAAGCGTAGTTTGCTTGACCTGCTTAAATACCTTGGCAGTGTACCTGGCATCAGATATTGCTCTGTGAAACGCTTGGCTTTTCTCTATCTCAAGAACATCAATTGCATGCTCAAGGCTCTTTCTTGACCTTCCGTCTTCAAAAGAGAGGCTAAAAAGCTTCTGCACATCATAGAATGCGAGCGGTCCATTTGACAAAGACTTCATATGGTAATATTCCATATTTCTCTGAAACTCTGTAAGGTCCTGCGTTCCCCACGTACAGAATATTGAGTCCTCACCGCACCATTTAAGAAAGTCCGTGGCAACTGTTGTAAACGGATCGCCCTTTTGAAGATCTTCAATGGATAAATGAATCAGTTCTTCTGTAATCTTATGCATTTCATGATAAACCTGCGGACGAATCAGCCTGTTGAACTCTCCTACCTGTTCCATTCTGTCGTTTAGTTTTACTGCTCCAACATCGACTATTTCAAAAGGCAGTTCCTTAATATCCTGTTCTCTTGTGCTGTTTCCCTGATTCCATTCCAGGTCAAAAACGATGTAATTACTCATAATGAAATTATAAGTTCTTAGCCCATGTTATGGCAAGGTCTGTCCACGGCTGACACTCTTTAACGTTTTCACTGTTATGTGAGGTTACTGTGAGTTCATTTGCAAGAGCCAGACCATGTCCTCCAACAGGGAAAATGTGTAATTCCGTATTTATGTTATTTTTTCTGAGTGCTGAAGCAAAAAGAAGTGTATTTTCCACAGGAACACTTCCGTCTGTAAAAGTATGCCATATGAAAGTCTTTGGAACATATTCGTTAACCTGTTTTTCCAAAGATACTTTATCCAAAACCTCTGCTTCCTTATCCCCAAGGAGGTTAGCAAAAGAACCTCTATGTGCAAACTCCCCTGAAGTAATTACAGGATATCCCAACATCAGACCGTTTGGCTGAAGGGCATTAACATCAGTTGACACATATCTTCCCGCAAAGTCATCATTATGCCACTCACAGCAATAATCGGCTGCAAGATGCCCGCCTGCGGAAAATCCGATTATCATCACCTTATCCTTGTCCACATGCCATGCAGCAGCATTATCTCTTATTATCTTAAAGCTTCTGGCAACCTCTGTAAGTGCAACAGGATATCTGGTCGGAGCGCATGAATATCTGAGCACAGCTGTATGAAAGCCTGCTGCCATAAACATCAAAGCTATTGGCTAAGCCTCCCTGTCTGATGTGTACTCATAGCCGCCTCCCGGACATATAAGTATCAACGGCCTTTTATCAATAATTACGGCATCAGTATATTCCTGTATATGAACCGTCAGCTTGGCATATTCCAACGATCCGTTTTCTTTAATCTCAAATTCTTTGTAAATCATTTGTCATTCTCCCTACTATTAGTATTAGTCATAGTCCTTCTTTATATAAGCTTTTTGCTCCATCTATTATACAACTAAGACAGGCTCATAAAAAAGGCTGGCTCTCGAAAGCATTGACAAAATTTGAAAACGTATAATTATCAGAAATGTTTCCTAATAGTTGATGGAAATATTATAAACACTGTACTAAACTTGCGTTATCACAAATATAATACAGAAAGGTCATATATCCTACATGAAAAAATGTATAATACTTTCAATTGCTTTTTTTATCTTCTTACAATCAAGCATCTGTTTGCTTCCGCACTCTTGCAATCATTTTTTGTCAACAGATTTGGAATCAGAAATCATTCAAATTCGTTTCATTAATGATAATTTCATAATTTCCAAAAACTTCCTCAAAAAACTTCCAATTGTCTTTAGTAAGTGACATTTTAGCAGCATTTAAGCAAGCTACAATATCAATAAGCTCTTTGGATGAATAAATATATGGATAGCAATTTTTAATATAATAATACACATATAGTTTAACTGCAGACTGAACATTAATATAATATTTTAATTCTGTAGAGTTAAGTTCCATGAGTATGTCTTTTAAATAATTTATTCCCTGCAGTTTAGCGATTTTATTTGGAACAGATAGGAATAATATTGGCAATAGAATTCTCTTTTGAGTAATGTCTATATCTTTATTTTCTATTGCTAATATTAATTTCCTAAGTTCAGGATACCACTCATATGAGTTATTCTTTATGTTACATCTGAGAATATGAACGTAAATATAAAATTCATTCCAAGTAAATGCCCTAATATTGAATGTACTGGTTGTTATTTTAAGTGCCTTCGTTAATGCAGTTACCCTTTCGTTATCTTTAAAATTGTATACCGCAGAATTAAAATCTATAAATTGTTGCACAATCTTACTATTTACTTTTATATTAACTATAGTTCCCGACCAGCTTTTCTAACCACGTTTTAACGACGCCTCTGCGGGGCACGAGACCTTAAAGATCTTGTAGCAATCATTCATGATCTTTGTTGCCTCTGTGGTCAGCAGCTCCGTAGCATATACCTT
>JAILBM010000199.1 GCA_024680925.1 Butyrivibrio sp. | reverse complement strand
AATAAATATTAATAAAGGATCAGAATATGGGAATAGAATTTCAAAGAGAAGAGCTTTTATTGGGACATGATAATGTAGACAGGTTATCCAAGGCAAAGGTTTTGATTTTCGGCGTTGGAGGAGTTGGAGGCTACATTGTGGAAGCCCTTGCAAGAAGCGGAGTAGGCCATATAGAGCTTGTTGATGATGATACAGTAAACGAAACTAATATAAACAGACAGATCATTGCACTTCACAGCACAGTGGGACGAGATAAAGTGGAAGTATTCAAGGAAAGAATACTGGATATTAATCCTTCCTGCGAGGTGGTATGTCATAAATGTTTTTATCTGCCTGAAAATGCAGAAGAATTCGAATTTGAAAAGTTTGACTATGTTATAGATGCCATAGATACAGTTACTGCTAAAATTGACATAATAGTAAGATGCAGCCAAAAAGGTGTTCCTGTAATAAGTGCCATGGGGGCAGGCAATAAGCTGGATCCTACAAAGTTTGTGGTTACTGATATATACAAAACTCAAATGGATCCCCTGGCCAGAGTTATGAGAAGAGAGCTTAAGAAAAGGGGAGTTGATAAGCTTAAGGTTGTCTATTCCACAGAAAAAGCTCTTAAGCCAATAAATTCGGAAATGCAAGCATCCGGTTTACCGGAAAATACTAATGATAATGCAGATATTGCTCATGCAAAGAGGAGCACACCCGGAAGTATATCTTTTGTACCACCTGTTTGTGGTCTTATTATTGCAGGTGAAGTTATAAAAGATATAACCGATATAATACAATTACAATAAACTACAATACGATAATAATATTCAAAAAATAAGTGAAAACCCTTGCCTGCACTGTTTTCATTAAGTTGAATATTTTTGAATTTTATTTAATTTTAATAATAATTTAAGCCTCTTTTATAGGTGTTGCGTGATGAACGGTGTTATATTTATACTGTATCACGTTAATATATATACGTATTAGACGTATATAAAAAATATAAAAGGGGCTTTTTTTATGAGGAAAAGAGGAACTTTAAAAACAACTATTGTTTGTATCATTATCGCCGTAACAGTAGTTACTGCAGTTATCATTGAGGCTTTTTCGATTTATAAAACAATCCAAAACAACAAACAGCAGGTAGAATCTTATGAAACTGCGCTGATGACTGATATTCAGGCTGAATTGAAGCATGAGGTGGATGTGGCCTATAGTCTGGTTGAGATTGTTTATAATCAGCAGCTTGCAGGAGACTTAACAGAAGATTTAGCCAAGGTGGTTGCTGCCAATTATGTCAGAGAGCTAAGATATGATGATGGTAACGGTTACTTTTGGATAGATACTTCAAATGGTGATAATGTAGTTCTTCTTGGCAGGGATACAGAGGGAACTAACAGATATGATTCCGTAGATCCTAACGGAGTTAAGTATATACAGGAAATTATTAATGCAGGCCTTCAGGAAGGCGGAGGATATGCATACTTTAGTTTTGCCAAGCCAAATGAAACAGAACCCCTTCCAAAGATGAGTTATTCTCTGTACTTTGAACCTTATGACTGGGTTATTGGTACAGGTGTATGGATTGACTCTATAGATGAAAAAGAAGCAGCTTATATTGAAGAAGAAACAAAGGCTTTATATTCAACAATTTTCGGTTCGATTTTTGTTGTTATAGTCCTTATTGTAATCCTTTCCTTTGTAGCCTTTTATATTGGCAACAGAATCGTTACTCCTATTAAAAAGGTTACTGATCAAATGGATAAGATGGCTTCCGGTAATTTCTGTACTGATGAGGATTGTAAGAAGCTATGGAAATATAAAAGCAGTAATAATGAAATCGGACAGATGGCTGAATCTCTTGAAAAGCTTCACGGAAATATCAGAGATCTTATGGCTAAAATATCCGATACAACTTCCTATGTGGCAGCAGCTGCTCAGGAACTATCAGCAAGTGCTTCACAGTCTGCCGATGCCAGTGAACTTGTTGCTAATTCCTGCACAAGTATAGCAGGCTCCTGCCAGACACAGATAAGAGCTGTAGCAGAAACAAGCACAGAGACTAAGGGATTTATCAGCAATATGGAAGACTTCTCTTCAGCCATCAACAGATCCGGTGAGATGATCGGACAGACTAATTCTGCAGCTTCCAAGGGTGGTGAAGATATTAATAATGCAATGACACAGATGGAAGTTATTAAAAATTCCGTAGAGGAAACCGCAGAAGTCATTGATCAGCTTGGAGAACAGCTTCAGACAATCAATACCTTTGCAGATACCATTTCCTCCATTGCTTCCCAGACTAACCTTCTTTCTCTTAATGCCAGCATTGAGGCGGCAAGAGCGGGAGAGGCAGGAAAAGGCTTTGCCGTTGTTGCTCAGGAAATAAATCAGCTTGCTGAACAGTCAGATACTGCTTCAAAGCAGATTTCTGATAAGATTTCCGAAATTCTTGAAAAAGCAAATTCTGCAGTTGAAGCTATGAAGGTTGGACTTTCAAACGTTCAGAACGGATCAGAAGTTGTACAGAATGCAGGCAATACTTTTAATGATATTGTGGAAATGGTACATGAGATTTCAGAAGAATCTTCAAGGATGCAAAGTATTGTAGTAAATCTTTCAAAGGGAACCAATACCATTGCCAGTGATATTGATAAGATTGAAGATATGAGTTCAAATGTGGCAGAAGAGACAGAGAGTGTTTCAGCAGCTTCGCAGCAGCAGACAGCAACCTCTCATGAAATTGCAGAAGCAAGTGATAAGCTGGCAGAGACAGCTCAAGAGCTTCAGAGCTTTGTTGTTCAGTTTGAAATCTGATCAGTATTTTAATCTAAACTTGTAATAATTTATATAAATAGTCTGAGTGTAATAAAATGCACTCAGGCTATTTTTTATATCATAGGAAATTGCTTTCCTATGATATAAAAAACGCTACGCTAAGGATGCGCACTCGCGCGATAGGTAAATGTTGCATAAATGCAACCGCGCTCGGCGCGAGAATGTCGCAAGCGACATTCTTTGTTCCTTATAAGGAAATATAAGGTCAATACTGTGCAAAAGTTTAAATTTAATATATTATGGATATTGTGGTCCGTGTTAATGCCACTTTGGAAGGGTAAGCTATATGCTTGTAAGAAAACATTTTGTTTTTAAAGGTCATGTTCAGGGAGTAGGTTTTAGATACAGAGCCAATTATGCGGCTCAGGGGCTTGGAATAACAGGCTTTGTTTCCAATGAATGGGACGGCTCTGTTGTAATGGAGGCTCAGGGAAATGAGGAAGCCATAAACAGACTTCTTACCATGATAAATCAGGGCTCTTATATTGAAATTGACTATATAGATACTAAAATCATACCTGTAATAGAGGATGAAAAGAGCTTTTATGTCAGATAAAAATATTTTGTGGATAATAATTTGTTTTGAAAATAGCAATATGTAAAATTTTATATTATTAGCGAAGGTGAAACAATACAGAAATGAATATTAACAGAGAACAGGTAAAAAAGATATTTGCAGATTATACTGCAGACTACGATATAAATGATGTAAAGGTCAGGCTTAAGGTTGACCATACCTACAGAGTGGCTGAGCTTTGTGACAAAATAGCTCAAAGTCTATATTTAAGTAAAGAAGATACGGACCTTGCCTGGCTTCTTGGCATGCTTCATGATATAGGCCGTTTTGAACAGCTAAGGCGCTACAATACTTTTATCGATGCCGTTTCAGTTAATCATGCTGCCTTAAGTGCTGACATATTATTCATTTCAAAGTCAGGTTTAAATGAAGAT
>JAILBM010000179.1 GCA_024680925.1 Butyrivibrio sp. | reverse complement strand
AGATAACCATGCGCTTAATGATGTAAGTTTAAATATTAGAAAAAATGCGGTCACTGCATTTATTGGACCATCAGGTTGTGGTAAGTCTACTTTTTTAAAGACACTTAACAGAATGAATGATCTTGTGGAAAATGTAAAAATAGAAGGCAAAGTTCTTCTTGATGGTGTAGACATATATGCTCCTGAAGTAGATACAACAGTGCTTAGGAAAAAAGTAGGTATGGTATTTCAGCAGCCTAATCCTTTTCCAATGAGTATATATGACAATATAGCATATGGTCCGAGGGTGCATGGAATAAAAGATAAAAGGACATTGGATAGAATTGTAGAGGAAAGCCTTAAGGGAGCTGCTATTTTTGATGAGGTTAAAGATAGGCTGAGGAAATCAGCCCTTAGCCTTTCAGGTGGTCAGCAACAGAGAATATGCATTGCCAGAGCTTTGGCAGTGGAGCCTGAGGTGCTGCTTATGGATGAACCTACTTCAGCTCTCGATCCTATATCCACGTCTAAGATAGAAGATTTAATGGAAGAGCTTAAGAAAAAATACACAGTTGTTATAGTTACACATAATATGCAACAGGCAGTCAGAGTCGCAGATGATACAGCATTTTTTTTATTGGGAAATTTAATAGAATATGGTGATACCAGGCAACTGTTTTCTTATCCTAAAGACAAACGAACCGAAGATTATATTACAGGAAGATTTGGTTAAGGAGAAAATAAATAATGAGATTAAAATTTGATGAGCAGCTTTCAATGTTAAATAATGAAATGATCACAATGAGCGCCATGATAGAAAATGCAATTCAGGGAGCAATTGATGCACTTTTTAGTCAGGATATTGAAAAAGCAAAACAAATTATGAGAGATGATGAGCTTGTGGATCAGGAACAGAAAAAGATTGAAAATATCTGTTTTCAATTATTAATTCAACAGCAGCCTGTAGCAAGGGATTTAAGAACTATAACTGCAGCCATGAAGATGGTTACTGACATGGAGAGAATAGGTGATCAGGCAGCAGATATTTCGGAACTTACAATACTAATGGCTGACAGTCCATATTTACTAAAGGAAGATAATATTAAAAAGATGGCTTGTGAGACCATGACTATGCTGATAAATGCTGTAGAAGCCTATGTAGAGCAGGATATTGAAAAGGCAAGAGAAGTTATAGCACATGACGATATCGTGGATGATTTGTTTGTAAAAGTAAAATCAGATTTGATTGAAGTAATGCAAAGTAATACAGATTATGAGGAACATGCAGCTGATCTTTTAATGGTTAACAAATATTTGGAAAGAATAGGTGATCATGCAACCAATATTGCTGAATGGGTTATTTTTTCATTAGATGATCATACAAAAGAATAGTACTGATAATATGTGTATATTTTAAAGCAGGACAGTTTTTTATGAATTAAACTGTCCTGCTTTATTTAAAAAGAATATTTTCCATTATGAAATTCATGTTTACAACCATATATGTAAGTGAATATAAATGAAATAACTACAGGGTATCCAATGAAACAAAATAGCCACATGACTGTATTAAGTGCCCATATTCGAACTATCAGCCAAATAATAAGTCCAAGAAATCCTGAAATAAAACCGATAATAGCACAGGCTAGTCTGAATTTATCTTCAATTTTCCAGTTTTTATTGTCTATATAATTCCATAGTTTTTTCATCTTATCTACCTCCTTCTAATCAAAGAATAAACAAGTATTGTAAAAGCTAAAATCGAGATATTGTAAGGATTGTGTAAAACACATAAATTTTACATACCTTTTACATAGAACCTCCAAAAGGTTTTACATTATAGAATTATTATGTAAAAAGGATGAGAAATTAAGAAAAACAAGGAGTAAAAAATTGACTTTCGAACAGATAAAAAATAATGAAGAAATAAATACTTATATAAAGCAGGCAGATCTTTCTTTGTCTGCTCTTGGATATACAGAACACAGCTTTGCCCATGTCACAGTGGTTGCCGAAAAGGCGGGATATATATTGGAAACACTGGGATATCCCGAGCGAATGATTGAACTGGCCAAAATAGCGGGATATCTTCATGATATCGGAAATCTTGTTAATAGAGTGGAGCATAGTCAGTCAGGTGCTATTATGGCATTTAGAATTCTTGACCATCTAAATTTTCCCGCTGATGAAATTGGATTGATAATATCGGCAATCGGTAATCATGATGAAGGAACAGGAGTTCCTGTTAGCCCTCTTGCAGCAGCTCTTATCCTTGCAGACAAAAGTGACGTAAGGCGAAACAGAGTAAGAAATCAGGATATCTCACAATTTGACATACACGATCGTGTAAATTACTCAGTTACAAAATCAGAACTAAAAATAAATGAAGCACATACTCTTATAAAATTAAAGCTGACAATTGATACGCGCTATGGTTCAGTAATGGATTATTTTGAAATATTTATGGATAGAATGATCTTGTGCAGAAAAGCAGCAGAAAAATTAGACCTTCAGTTCAAGCTTATGATAAACGAGCAGCAGCTTATATAAAACTATAAATAAAAAAAAGATAAGAGGTAGATAAATTGGATATTTTTGGAATCTTAACGATGATTGGGGGATTAGCTCTATTCTTATATGGAATGAATACTATGGGAGATGGGCTTGTTATGCTTTCCGGTGGTAAGCTTGAGAGAGTTTTAGAGAAGCTTACGCAAAAAAGAATAATGGCTTTGTTACTTGGTGCATTTGTAACTGCTGTTATTCAATCATCTTCCGCTACAACAGTCATGGTAGTTGGTTTTGTTAATTCAGGCATTATGAAATTAACTCAGGCTGTAGGCATTATTATGGGTGCCAATGTAGGAACCACAATAACTTCATGGATTCTGTCATTATCGGGTATCAGTGGGGATAATGTTTTTATAAATTTATTAAAACCAAGTTCATTCTCACCTATACTTGCAGCTGTAGGTATTGTCTGCATGATGACAGGAAAAGATGGATCAAAAAAGAAAACAATCGGAAATATCCTTTTAGGATTTGCGATACTTATGTTTGGAATGGAGACTATGAGTGATGCCGTATCTCCATTAAAAGATAATAAGGCCTTTACAAGCATGCTGACAGCCTTTTCAAATCCATTTCTTGGTATGGTGGCAGGAGCACTGCTTACGGCTGTAATTCAGAGTTCATCTGCTTCAGTTGGTATTTTACAGGCACTTTGCATGTCAGGTGCCGTTACTTATGGAACTGCTATTCCAATTATCATGGGCCAAAATATAGGAACCTGCGTTACCGCTCTGATTTCTTCAGTTGGAGCCAGCAAAAATGCAAAAAGAGCCGCTTTTATTCATTTGTATTTCAATCTAATTGGAACATTACTTTTTATGATTGTATTTTATACAATAAATAGCTTCGCTAATTTCCTTTTTATGGAAGAATCAGCTGGAGCTGCAGGTATAGCAGTTGTTCACAGTTTGTTTAATATAGGATGTGCGGTTGTATTATTCCCATTTGCAGATAGACTTGTTACTCTTGCCACTTATACAGTCAGAAATCATAGAGAAACCGAAGATACTTTGGAGAAACCGGCGGAGCTTTTAGCCCTTGATGAGCGTTTCCTTGAAACCCCGTCTTATGCAATACAGCTTTGCAAAAAAGCTGTTATAAAAATGGCAGAACATACAAAAAATGCGATTTTTTTAGCTATGGAGATTCAAAAAGAATACTCAGATGAAAAAATAACTGAAGTTGAAGCATTAGAACAGCTTGTTGACAATTATGAAGATTGTATTGGAACATATCTTGTTAAAATTGCTGGTAGAGATCTTGGAAAAGAAGATAGCCATTTACTGTCAACTTTACTTCATTCCATTAGCGACTTTGAGAGAATATCGGATCATGCAATCAATATTGCCGAATCAGTCCAAAAAATGCATGAACAGGGAATTGTATTTAGTGACAAAGCAAAAGAGGAACTTAATTCCTTAGAAACGGCAGTGCGTGATATAGTAGATATAACAGAAGATATTTTTGACAATGAAGATACCAATAAGGCAGTAAATGTTGAACCCCTGGAGGAAGTTATAGATGATGTTGTCATGGAAATGAAACAAAGACACATCATGAGACTTAGAAAAGGAGAATGCTCGATGGAAGCAGGAATTATTCTGGAAGACATTCTGACTAATTATGAGAGAGTATCTGATCATTGTTCAAATATAGCAGCAGCCCTTATTGAGATTAAGGCGGATGAGCTTGATATGCATCAATATGTAGATGTAAAAGTAAAGGGTAGTGATCCATATTTTCAGAAAGAATATCTGCGCCTAAAAAATATATACATTTTACCTTAAGTTATAGTCAGACATATATTAAGAGATTTAAAGAAAGAAGGAACATAATGGCATTAATCTACATAGTAGAAGATGATCCAAGTATACAGGAAATAGAAATGATGGCTTTAAAAAACAGTAACTATATGGTTCAGGTATTTGGAAAAGCATCTTCATTTTTTGAAAAAATGGATGAGATATTACCTGACTTAATTTTGCTGGATATAATGCTGCCAGATGAAGATGGTTATTCTATAGTCAGAAAACTGCGTGCAGATATAAAAACTAAAAAGATACCGGTTATCATGATTACTGCAAAAACATCTGAAATGGATATGGTTAAAGGTCTGGATGACGGAGCTGATGATTATATAAGAAAGCCATTTTCGGTAATGGAACTTTTATCCAGGGTTAGGGCACTTCTTAGAAGATCTCAGGAAGATATACCGGAAAAATTACAAGTTGGAAATATTGCACTTGATAACGAAAGGCATACAGTTAATACAGGCGATAGAAATATTATTCTTACGTTAAAGGAGTATGAACTTCTCAGATATCTAATGATAAATGAAGACATTGTACTTGGACGAGAAGCCATAATGCAATATGTTTGGGGATCGGATTTTGAAGGTGAGAGCCGTACAGTAGATATGCATATTAAAACACTACGACAAAAACTCGGTGATAGCGGAAAACAGATTCGGACAGTCCGAGGTGTAGGATACTCCATTAATAAAGAATGTGGTGAAGATACATGAAACAAAAAATTAATTTAAGACTAAGTCTTATAGCTCTGGTAGCTATTCTGGCTACCACTATAGGTGTTACTATTGTTTATTATGGTATTTTTCAGAAACAGGTCAGAGATGACTTAAAACAAAACGCAGTACTTCTTGTAGAAACTGATGTATTTCAGAAGGCTTATACTGAAGGCAAAGAGAATGCGGATAGTCTTGAACATCTTACTTCGGGAAATCTTAGAATAACGTGGATTGATGAGGATGGAACTGTTCTATTTGATAATGATACAGATATTACAGGACTTTCAAATCATATAGACCGTCCAGAAATACAAGAAGCTTTTGAGAGTGGAGAAGGGGAAAGTACAAGAAGATCAGATACTATGAACATGAATACTTTCTACTATGCCCTTTTATTAGACAATGGAACCGTACTTAGAGTTTCTACTCAGGCAAGGACAATTACAAATGTACTCATTACAGTGCTGCCGGTAATTGGTGGAATAGTAGTCATAATACTTTTGGGCTGTGTTCTTATTGGGCACCTATTAACAAGACAGCTTATGAGACCTCTTGAAATGATGGCAGAGAATCTGGATGATGTCGGGACACCTGCCTATAAAGAACTTGAGCCTTTTGCGGATAAAATCAGAAGCCAACATGAAAATATTTTGGCAGCAGCCAGGAGCAGACAGGACTTCACTGCAAATGTTTCACATGAGTTAAAAACACCTATTGCAGCATATCCTG
>JAILBM010000174.1 GCA_024680925.1 Butyrivibrio sp. | reverse complement strand
GAGGATATGGATATTAATCCCTCAGCGCAGAATCGTCAGATTCTGGAAATGCACAAGGCCGGAAAATCTAATATGGTTATTGCCAGAGAACTTGGAGTTGGAATTGGTGAGGTAAGACTTGTTATAGATTTATCCAATAAGCATAAGAGAGCCAGATGATTTTGATAAAATATAGCTTTGTGGGGGAATGATGAAGTTAAAGTATTATTTAAGGGGCGTGGGAATAGGTGTAATAATTGCATCTATAGTCATGGGAATAGCCCTTGGGGGAAGAAAAGAAGAGCTTAGTGAAACAGAAATCCGACAAAAAGCCATGGAACTTGGCATGGTAGATGGAGCCGGAAGCGGAACATTGGCTCAATATAACAGCTCGTCAACGGATGAAAGTGCAGAAAACAGCATTGTTATAGAAGATATTTCTAACGAGCAGATTTCTGAAAACGTTGTTTCGAGTTCAGAGGGAGAATCTGACAAAGATTCAGCAGCTTTGACTACTATAGAAACTGAAAATCAAGAATCTTCAAGTACTGTTAGTGCAGATGCCTCAGGCAGTGATAATTCGGTTGAGGAAATAACAGTAACAGAAAGTAGTGCCGAAAGCACTCAAATAAATGAAAATATAAATGAAGATACAGCTTTGGCAGCTACAACTTCCGAGCCTGTTTCTCAAAGTCCGGCAGAAGGGGCATCGACCCTGACGGCGGAAGACGGTTCAAAGCTTGAGGTTACCGAAAACACAAATACCGGTACGTTATATGTAACGGTTGTTATACCTAAAGGGATCGGATCTGACACAGTTAGTTCCATATTGAAAAACGCAGGTCTTGTTGCTGATGGTACCGATTTTAACAGATTTCTTGTTAATAAAGGTCTGGACAGATATATACGTTCCGGTACTAAAATGATTCCTGAGGGAGCGACCTATGATGAAATAGCTGAAATAATATGCAGAAAATAAATAATTTTTTATAGTGAATTCTATCGGGTAGGACAAGAAGGTCTCTACCCGATTTTTTATGATATAGGAAATTTCTCCGAAATTCCTATATCATAAAAAACGCTTCGCTATGGATGCGCACTCGCGCGATAGGAATATGTTGCATAAATTAGGCCGCGCTCGGCGCAAGAATGTCGCAAGCGACATTCTTTTTTATAAAAAAAAAATAAGAAATATTAAAAAATACGAAATAAAGTAATTATATCTATGTATAGGTGTAAAATATAAGAAGAGTTTTTATTATTTGGAGGTATAGCATATGAAAAGAAAAAAGAAACTGGTGGTTTCCCTTATGATTATGTTTCTTTCTTCACTGGTTATCGTGGCAATACTTCTTGTCATTGTTGGTGTAACCGAACTCGTTACAGGGTATGAAACCATGTACGAAGAAGAATTGAAAATAGCCGCCGAGCATTTGGAAAGCCAGTTTACCAATGAGTACTCAGGTGATTGGAGCATAAACAGTGATAATAAGCTTGTAAAAGGAGAAGTAGTGGTTCAGGATACCTTTGATAAGGAGCTGTCTGAACTTTCTAAGTCTACAGGTCTTATTTATACTCTTTGCTATAACGATACAAGAATGATAAGTACCTATTCGGGAACAACAAATCTTGACGGAACAACAGTATCTTCTGAAGTAAAAACACAGGTTTTAAATAATAAAAAAGAATATATTGATGAAAATGTAAATATAGACGGACACAGATATTATGTTTATTATTGTCCGATGTATCAAGCCGACGGAACTACTATTGCCGGAATGATTTCTGCAGGATGCAGTAGTGAAGATATGCATACCGCAGTTTATAAAGCATCGGGAATAATGATTGTAATAGCCCTTATTGCTGTAGTGATTTCTTTAGTAATAGGTATACAGAAATCCCTGGCTGTTTCAACTGTGATGGGGCACATTGTTTCTTCACTTAAATCTTTATCCGAAGGAAAATTATCCATAGATATAGATAAAAGTGCCCTTACCAGAGAAGATGAACTTGGTATCATAGCCAGAAGTACACAGGAGCTTGATGAAGAACTGGCTGATGTGATCAGAGTAACAAAGGCTTTGTCTAAGGATGTAACCAAGTCCGGTGATGAACTTTCAAGCTCATCGGACCAGGCATCTCAGGCTTCAGAACAGGTGACCATTGCTGTGGATGAAATCAGCAGAGGTGCGGTAAGTCAGGCAGAAAGCATACAGACGTCTGCAAGTAATACCAATGATATTGGATTTGATATAGATAGTATTTCCGACAATGTAAATGAACTCTCCGAATATACTGTAAGTATGAAGACAGCATGTAATGGAGCTATGGATGCTTTAAGTCAGCTTCTTGACCAGAATGCCACTGTTATTGAGCAGATGCATATTATTGATGAACAGATTAAATCTACCAACGAAGCGGTGCAGGATATTTCTCAGGCTTCGGATATTATTACATCTATTTCAAGTCAGACCAATCTATTGTCCTTAAATGCTTCCATTGAGGCTGCAAGGGCAGGAGATGCAGGTAAAGGATTTGCTGTTGTTGCCACAGAAATAGGACAGTTGGCGGAACAGTCGAGAGAAGCAGCAGTAAAAATCAATAAGATCGTCGAAAACCTGGTAATTGAATCTCAAAAGAGCGTAGATACACTGGAAGAACTTAATAAAGGTATAGAAGAACAGAATAAGCAACTTGATTCAACCAAACAGGATATGACTGCTATGGTTAATGATGTGGATTCTGTAGCATCAAGTTCGGAAAATATATCAGGAAGAATACAGACTCTTAACGGATCTAAGAATAGTCTCATTGATATTATTCAGGATCTTTCGGCTATATCAGAAGAAAATGCTGCTTCTACAGAAGAAACAAATGCATCAATGGAGGAATTGAATGCAACCTTTGAAGTAATAAGTAATTCGGCAAGAGCATTGAAGAACCTTGCTATGCAACTGGATGAAAAGATCAGCTTCTTCCATTTTGACTGACAAATAATATGTATTCTTGTACGTTAATTACAGAAATCCGCATTTACTGCGGGTTTCGTAAGAACATGATTCAAGAGGCAAATAGGCCCTGCAACGTTAGTTGCCTTCAAATGGCCTATTTGCATGACTTTTGGAGCAAAGCGACAAAAAGTCATAAAATTAAAAACTCTCTCTAAAGCAGACAGGTAAAACATAAAATGTCTGCTTTAGGGAGATTTTTAATATTTTGGAATTTAAAGTTTGAAAATGCTTGATAATAAACAGATGTTATGCTAATATTATAAAGCTGTGGTTTTATAAGCACAGTAATAAACAAGTAAACACGCATGTCCGTTTCCTATCCGGTGTTGCATACGCAATCAGACAGGAGCCTTTCATAGGAGCGTAACGCACTTTTATGTATCACGAGGCTAAGATATGCGGAAGATTAATTAACCAAATGGAGGTAATATCATGAGCGTTGTATCAATGAAACAGTTACTTGAAGCAGGTGTACACTTTGGACACCAGACAAGAAGATGGAACCCTAAAATGGCTCCTTACATCTTCACAGAGAGAAATGGAATCCACATTATCGACCTTCAGAAATCAGTTGTAAAGGTTGACGAGGCTTACAAGGCAGTATTCGAAATTGCTGAGCAGGGTGGAACAATCCTTTTCGTTGGAACTAAGAAACAGGCACAGGATGCTGTTAAGTCAGAAGCTGAGAGATGTGGAATGTACTACATCAACGAGAGATGGCTTGGTGGTATGCTTACAAACTTCAGAACAATTCAGACAAGAATTGAGAGAATGAAGAAGATAGAGAAGATGCAGGAAGACGGAACATTTGATGTTCTTCCTAAGAAGGAAGTTGCAGTTCTTAAGAAGGAACTTGACAAGCTTCAGAAGAACCTTGGTGGTATCAGAGATATGAAGAGAATTCCTGATGCTATCTTTATCGTAGATCCTAAGAAGGAAAGAATCTGCGTTCAGGAAGCTCATAACCTTGGAATCACACTTATCGGTATCGGTGATACAAACTGTGATCCTGAAGAGCTTGACTACATCATTCCTGGTAATGACGATGCTATCAGAGCCGTTAAGCTTATCGTTGGTAAGATGGCTGATGCTGTTATCGAAGCTAATCAGGGTGCTGAGAGCGATGTTGCAGCTGAGTCTGCACAGGCTGATGTTGAAGAGACAGCTGAAGAGAACTAATTATTTGTTAGTTTGTTATTGATTATTATGTTCAGGGTGACCTTTATGGTACCCTGAACGTTCTTTTAAATTAAATATACGGAGGATATGTACAATGGCAGTTACAGCAGCAATGGTAAAAGAATTACGTGAGTCAACCGGTGCTGGTATGATGGAGTGCAAAAAGGCACTTACAGAGACAAACGGTGATATGGATGCAGCCGTAGAATTTCTTAGAAAGAATGGTCAGGCTAAGGCTGAGAAAAAGGCTAGCAGAATCGCAGCTGAAGGTCTTACAACAGTTGCAGTTAAGGATGACAGCACAGCTGCAGTTGTAGAAGTTAACTCTGAGACAGATTTCGTTGCTAAGAACGAGAAGTTCCAGTCATTTGTTAATGCAGTAGCTAAGCAGGCTGTTGAATCTGATTCAGCAGATCTTGATGGATTTATGGCTGAGAAGTGGAATGAGAACACAGCTATCACTGTTCAGGAAGCTCTTGTTGAAATCACAGCAGTTATCAGCGAGAAGATCAGCATCAGACGTTTCCAGAAAGTTTCAGCAGCAAACGGTATCGTAGTTCCTTACGTTCACGGTGAAGGCAGAATTTCAGTTCTTGTTGAAGCTGATACAGATGTTGTTAATGATGATATTAAGGAAGCTATTAAGAACGTAGCTATGCAGGTTGCAGCTCTTTCACCAAAGTACGTTGGTATGGAGAATGTTTCTGAAGAGTTCAAGAACCACGAGAAAGAAATCCTTCTTGCTCAGGCATTAAAAGAGAATGATGAACTTCCTGAAGGAAAGAGAAAACCACAGGAAATCATCGAGAAGATGCTTATTGGTCGTCTTAATAAGGAGCTTAAGGAAATCTGCTTAAACGAGCAGGTATATGTTAAGGCTGAAGATGGCAAGCAGACAGTTGCTCAGTACATTGCACAGGTTGCTAAGAACAACAATGCTAATCTTAAGATTAAGAACTTTGTTCGTTTTGAGACAGGTGAAGGTATCGAGAAGAAGAACGAGAACTTTGCTGAAGAAGTTATGGCTCAGGCTGGTCGTAAATAATTTATTTATATACAATGTAAATATGCCGTCACAGTTTTAGGCTGTGGCGGCTTTTTCTATAAATAAAGTATTCCAAATAATTTCAAAATGTTATATTATTATATAGTGATTTTTTTAAGTGAGGAGTAGTATGGAACAAAGTGTTACAATAAAGGGGACTAAATCAGGTATCGTTCTGGTTCTGGACGATAAAATTCCTTTTGAAAATTTAAAAAATACTATTTCTGACAAATTCCAGTCTTCGGCATCTTTTTTTGGTAAAACGCAGATGGCATTGACTGTAAGAGGCAGAAAGCTTACTGATGAAGAAGAGCGTGAAGTATTGGATATTATAGCTCTTAATACTGAGATTGAGATTATTTGTGTCCTTACTGAGGATGAAGCTCAGGAAAAAATATTTGCCAAATACCTGGACAGAAGCGAGCTTTCCAAAATTGAAAAGAGAAAAAAGGAACTGTCTCGTAAGGAAGAGGAAATCGCTCAAAAACGAGCAGAGGTTCAAGGTGAACTGGCCTTAAAAGAAAAGCAGCTTCAGGATATGGAGGCACAGCTTGGAAGTGGTAATGCCAGAGTATATAAGGGAATACTGAGATCCGGTCAGGAAATATCAAGTCAGCAGAATGTAGTTATTTTAGGTGATGTTAAACCCGGTTCCAGAGTTTGCTCAGTCGGTAGCATATTTGTCCTTGGCAAGATGCAGGGAAGTGCTTTTGCCGGAATGACAGGGGATTCTGAGGCTATAGTTATGGCTCTTGAACTTAATCCTCAGCAGGTTCGCATTGCTGATAACATTGCAATAGCTCCTGATGCAGAGAAGAAAAGTGGCTTTAGATTTAGGAAAAAGCAGGTTAAACAGCCTGAAACCCATGAACCTGAGGTGGCTTGCATAGAAGCAGATCATATTGTTATTAAAGCTTATAATCAAGCTTTTTTAAAAGAATATCATATAGAAAGATAATCATTTATTTATAATGGAGGGAGAAAGATAATGGGTGAGGTAATAGTAGTAACATCCGGAAAAGGTGGAGTAGGTAAGACTACAACAACTGCTAATATAGGAACCGGTCTTGCTAAATTAAACAAAAAGGTAGTACTTATAGATACAGACATAGGTCTTCGTAACCTTGACGTAGTTCTTGGTCTTGAAAATCGTATCGTTTATAATCTTGTTGATGTTGTAGAAGGCAATTGCAAGATTAAGCAGGCACTTATAAAGGATAAGAGATATGAGAATCTTTTCCTTTTACCGGCTGCACAGACTAAGGATAAGACAAGTGTTACTCCTGATCAGATGAAGAAGCTCGCTGATGAACTAAAGAGTGAGTATGACTATATTATTATGGACTGTCCTGCAGGTATTGAGCAGGGCTTTAAGAATGCCATTGCAGGTGCTGACAGAGCACTTATAGTTACAACCCCTGAAGTTTCAGCAGTAAGAGATGCAGATAGAATTATTGGTCTTCTTGATGCTAATGAGATTAAGACTAAGCATCTTATTGTAAACAGACTTCGCCCTGATATGGTTAGCAGAGGAGATATGATGTCAGCTGATGACGTTATAGATATTCTTGCTGTTGATTTAATAGGTGTAGTACCTGATGATGAGAATATCGTAGTAGCTACTAATAATGGTGAACCTCTTGCAGGTGATAAGTCTCTTGCAGGACAGGCTTATATGAATATTTGTCGCCGTATTACAGGTGAGCAGGTTACTTTCCTTGATTTAACTGATAAGAAAGGAATTTTCTCAGCTATTGCAGGTGTTTTCAAAAGAAAATAAGGGGGATTATAGGGTATGAAACTGTCAGATTTTTTTAAGAAAAAGTCATCCAGTGATGTGGCCAAGGACAGGTTGAAGCTTGTACTCGTATCAGACAGAGCCAGCTGTTCTCCTGAAATTATGGCTAAGATAAAGAATGATATTATCGAGGTATTATCAAAATATGTAGAAATAGATCAGGCGGGTATAGATATAAATATTACCCAAATGGACTCTGAAACCAATGATGGTAAGAGTGCTCCTGCATTGTATGCTAATATTCCGATCAAGAATATTAAACACGAATCTAATAAATAAAATGTAGATAGCAGACCATTTAAAGGTCTGCTATTGCTTTAGGGAGGAATGCCTATGCCAGGTCTGTCATCGGATGCTGCAAAACAACTACTGCGCGAGGGATACGGAAATACACAGATAGATAATTCCGCAAAGACAACTAAGGACATTTTACGTGAGAATATTTTTACTTACTTCAATCTTATTTTTGCCATACTTGCTATTCTTGTAATTATAGCGGGAGATTACAGAAGTCTTACCTTCTTGCCTGTTGTTATTGCCAATTCTCTTATAGGTATTTATCAGGAGCTTCAGGCTAAAAAGGTTTTGGATAATCTTTCTGTCATTCATGAATCGACAGTGGTGGCTATAAGAGACGGGGAAGAAACCATTGTTCCTGTAGATCAGCTTGTTCTTGGAGATGTAATAATTTTAAGAAGCGGAAATCAGATATGTGCAGATGCTGTTGTGCTGGATGGTGAAATAGCTGTTAATGAAGCTCTTCTTACAGGTGAAGCTGATGAAATAGTTAAGAAAAAAGACAGTGAGCTTATGTCCGGAAGTTTTGTAGTTTCCGGTGAGTGCCTTGCTGAGCTTACAAGAGTTGGTGCTAATTCTTATATTTCAAAGCTTATGATAAAGGCCAAAAAGATGCCTTCCGGTGAGCAGTCTGAAATGGTTAAGTCTATTAACAGGCTGGTTATTGCCGCAGGTATAATTATTATTCCTATAGGCATAACTCTTTTTTCTCAAAGTTACATAATACAGAAAAATTCCTTTTCCGATAGTGTATCTTCAATGGTTGCAGCCTTGGTAGGAATGATTCCCGAAGGGTTGTACCTTCTTGTTAGTATTGCCCTTGGTGCAAGTGCTGTAAGGCTTGCCAAAAATAAGGTAATGCTTCACGACATGCGAAGTATAGAAACTCTTGCCAGAGTTGATACTCTGTGCGTGGATAAAACCGGTACTATTACAGACAATAGTATGCTCGTTGCTGATGTTGTTCCTGTAAATGATGTAACCAAGACTGTTTATAATGGCTATTGTGACCTTGTTTCAAGATACATAGGGGTACTTCCTGACGATAATATTACAATGAAGGCCCTGGAGGATTATTTTGATGGAAAAATAGCCGAAAATGCAATTTCATTCCATTCTTTTTCTTCAAAATACAAATATAGTAGTGTTCAGTTTTCTGAGGGTACTTTCGTAATGGGTGCTCCGGAATTTGTACTTAAAAGTAATTTTGAAATATATAGAGAGATTGTTAATTCTTATGCATCAAAGGGACTTAGAGTACTGGTATTTGGACAGTATTTTGGAGGTGCTGACAATACTCAGATTATTCTTCCCGGGACAGCAGAGGAGGTAGTTTCACTTCCTGTTCCACAGACTGAACTTAACAATGCCAAAGTGGTTCCTCTTTTATTCATATTATTGCAAAATCCTGTAAGGGATACGGCACCAAGAACCTTTGAATATTTTGTAAAACAGGGCGTAGAAGTAAAAGTAATATCCGGTGATAATCCTGTAACTGTTTCAGAGGTAGCAAGAACTGCCGGAATCAGAAACTATGACAGATATGTTGACGCATCAACATTAACGGATGATGCTATGATGCGAGAAGCGGTTAAGAAAAATACTATTTTTGGAAGAGTTACTCCCGAGCAGAAACAGAAGATTGTACGCTATCTTAAGGCTGAAGGAAGAACGGTAGCCATGACAGGTGATGGGGTGAATGACATACTTGCCATGAAGGATGCTGACTGTTCGATAGCAATGGCAGCGGGATCTGACGCGGCAGTGCAGGCTGCACAGGTTGTTCTTTTGGATTCGGATTTTGCCCATATGACAGAGATAGTTTCTGAAGGAAGAAGGGATATCAATAATATTGAAAGGTCCACAACTCTTTTCCTGGTAAAAAATATGTTTTCTATCCTGCTTGCGTTGTTCTCAATTATAAATGTTATGAATTATCCTCTGGAGCCTTCACAGGTATCTTTGATAAGTCTGTTTAATATAGGAATACCTGCATTTTTCCTTGCTATGGAACCTAATAACAAACGTATTAAGGGCCATTTCATGTCCAAGGTACTGCTTAGGGCTTTACCTGCAGCTCTTACAGATTTCTTTGCTATTGCAGCTATGGTTGTATTTTCGGAGACCTTCGGAGTTTCTATATCGGATGTTTCTGTTGCATCAACCTTCCTTTTGGCTATAGTGGGATTTATGATTCTGACTAAGATAAGTGAGCCATTAAACAGATACAGAAGTACGGTTATAATCGGATGTATTATAGGAATTGTCTTTACTGCTTTCTTCTTAAGTGGTCTGTTTGCAATCAGCTATGTGTCAAAAGAGTGCATTATGCTCTTTGTTGTTTTTGCCATTGCTACAGAGCCTTGCATGAGATATTTAACCAGACTTTTTAATTATATAGAAAATAAAATAAAATTGATAAACGTAAAAAAACGATAAAATCGTATAATAAGGTTTGAAAAAATTCAAATTTGAGTTAAAATAGATTATGCACAATTTATTTGTGATAATACTATATTGATTCGGAGATGTGTATGTCATGGACAATAAGGAAAATTTTGACTGTTTAAAACTGGAAAATCAGATGTGCTTTCCATTGTATGCTTGCTCAAAGGAAATAATCAGGAGATATAAGCCATATTTGGATGATGTAGATCTTACATATACCCAGTATATTGCCATGATGGTCATGTGGGAAAAGAAAAAGGTCAATGTAAAAACCTTAGGAGAAAGTTTATATCTTGATTCAGGTACATTGACACCTGTTCTTAAGAAATTAGAGTCAAAGGGCTATATTTCCAGAGAGCGTTCCAGTGAAGATGAAAGAAATCTCGTGGTTACAATTACAGAAGCTGGAGAAGAGCTGAAGGAAAAGGCTGTAGACATCCCAAAGAAAATGGGACAGTGTGTCAGATTGACTCCTGATGAAGCTAAAACTTTATATTCACTTTTATATAAGGTTATTGGTTGTGTCAGGGAAGATGAGGATGAATAAAGGGTATTTATTTTAATGGTATTTAAGAGAATTAATGATGATACAATTAATTGCATAATAACTGAAGATGATTTGGATGAGCAGGGAATCAAGCTGGAAGATTTCTTCGAAAAAAAGAAGGAAGCAATGGATTTCTTGCATGGTGTTGTGGAAAAGGCTGTGGAAGAAGTAGACTATAAGCCTACCGGCAGTATGACTCCCATGCAGATCACTGTTTTACCGGATCATACTATCAGTCTTACTTTGTCTGAAAACAGTGACTTGAATTTTACTGAGATATTAAAAAATATTACGGAAAAGGCCGGTATTAAATTACCTAAAGATTTCCTTGAGGAGCTTGGCGATAGTACAGAGCAGGAGAGGCTTTTAAGGCTTTCTGAATACCTTAATGGGTTAAAGAGTTTTGCTAATACCTTAAAGGACATTGTTTCAAAAGACAGTTCTCAGGAAATTATTGATAATAAAGAGATTAAGAGTCATTCAAAAGACAAAACAAAATCCCAAACTGATAATGAACAGCCTGCAGATAGTACTTCGGAAGATGGTGAGGATAATAATTCTCCGGATAAGCGAACTAAGCTTTCAAGACTTGCATTTAACGAATATGTTTACAGATTTAATTCCATGAGAGATGTAATAGATTTAAGTTCACAGATTTCAGATAATGCCAAGATCGATACATCTTTATACAAAGATAACAGTGATGGCAGTTATTACATTATCTTTAAAAGAGATAATGCTGATGAACTTACCTTTGCTTCCATATTTACTATATGCTACGAGTATGGTCAGTATATTACTGCCAATAACCGAAAGCTTTTGTATATTCAAGAAAATATGGATACCATAATTGAAAATAATGCAATGGCAAGACTTAAGGAGCTTAACTGATATATAATTTGTGAGGTTTATATCAGGTATTACTCGAAAGGCAGTGCTCTTTGTAGTATAATAGTAGGAACGGTGTAAAGCCGTTCCTTTTTTATTTTGTGTGATAGACGTAAAAAGAGGTTAACACATGCTTGAAGCAGATTCAAATATAAATGAAGTTCGTTTAAATAAATATCTGGCAGCCTGCGGTATATGTTCAAGACGGGATGCCGATAAGCTAATAGAGGCAGGAAGGGTTAAGGTAAACGGAACTGCTCCCGAAAAGGGGCTTAAAGTAATAACCGGGGACAGGGTTGAAGTTGACGGTAAAATTGTTATGCCTGTAGAGAAAAAGACCGTTATTGCTTATAACAAGCCTGTAGGTGTTGTATGCACGGAAAAAGATGAGCATGCAGAGAGGATTATTACTAAAGAGCTTAATCTTGATAAACGAGTTACCTATGCCGGAAGACTTGATAAAGATTCCTGTGGTCTTATGATAATGACAGATGATGGTGATCTTATAAATGCCATGATGCGCGGCTCAAATAAGCATGAAAAAGAGTATATCGTAGAAGTAGACAGGGATATTGATGATAAAAATCTTGAGCTTTTACGGCAGGGAATATATATCAAAGACCTGGATGTTACTACCAGAAAATGCAAGGTAGTAAGGAAAGGAAAGAGAAAATTTGATATAATACTTACTCAGGGGCTTAACAGGCAGATTCGGAGAATGTGCAGTGAACTGGGTTTCAATGTAGTGACATTGAAACGAATACGAATAATGAACGTTGAGCTTGGAAATCTTAAAAGCGGACAATACAGAAATCTTGATGAAAAAGAGAGAAACGAGCTATACAAACTTTCCGGTCTGTAATGATTATTCATTTATAGATTGAATATTGAGATTTAACTAAAGAGTCTGTAAATATAGTATGTATTCAGGATTTTTGACATGGAATGGTCAAAATCTATGTATTTATAATGTTGGGAGAAAAAATGGCAGAAGTTAGTGCAGAAATAAAGCAGGAATATCAGGAGCTTTGTAAAACTATCAAATACCACATGGATAGATATTACAATCAGGATGCTCCGGAAATTTCCGATTATGATTACGATCAGCTTATGATAAAACTTAAGGATATTGAAAAACAATATCCGGATCTTATATCTAAGGATTCACCTACACAGATTATAGGTGGAACCACCAAGAGAGAAGCAGGAGTGACAGTTACTCATAATGTGCCGATGCTCTCTATTCAGGATGTTTTTTCCAAGGAAGAAGTAATTGAATGGGTGCATGAAGTAAGAGCAATGCATCCGGATGCAAAATTTGATGTAGAACAGAAAATTGATGGCCTTTCCATGAGTATAAGATATGAAGGCGGAAATCTTTCTCTGGCAGAAACAAGAGGTGACGGACTTATTGGTGAGGATGTAACTGCCAATGCTCTGGTTATACCTGACGTTGTTAAAAAATTAAAAAACAGTTATGACTATCTTGAGCTTCGTGGTGAAGTTTACATGAGTCACAAGGATTTTGATGCAGTAAATGAAAGACAGGAAATCCTTGGAAAAAAGACCTTTGCCAATCCAAGAAACTGTGCTGCAGGTACATTAAGACAATTGGATTCAAAAATGGTAAAAGAGAGAGGTCTTTCCATGTTCATTTTTAACATTCAAAGCGGTGATGATGAGCTTATGGCTTCCCATCATAATGGCTTGAAAAGGTTGGAAGAAGAGGATGGAATAAAGATTGCGCCATCTGCACTTTGTACTACCGATGAAGAGATACTTTCTCAGATAGATGCCATAGGAGAGTCCAGAGGTGACCTTGAATATGATATTGATGGTGCAGTAATCAAGATAGATCAGATTGAGTACAGAAATGATTTTCCTGCAGGATCTAAATATAGTGCAGGACATATAGCCTATAAGTATCCACCTGAGGAAAAAGAGGCAGTTATAACAGATATTGAACTTTCCGTTGGAATGACAGGAAGAATTAATCCCACAGCCGTTTTTACACCAATAAGACTTTGTGGAACTACTGTTTCCAGGGCAACATTGCATAATCAGGATTTTATTGACAGTCTGGGTATCGGTCTTGGTGAAACTGTTGTGGTTTATAAGTCCGGGGAAATTATTCCCAAGATCAGATCTGTGGTTAAGGAAAAACATCAGGAGGGTATGACAGTATTTAAAATACCGGATATTTGTCCTGTATGCGGCGGCAAAGTTGTGAGAGAGCCTGATACTGCGGATATGAAATGTATAAATGATGATTGTCCTGCCAAGCTTGAGCGTAGAATTGTTAATTTTGTTCAGCGTGATGCCATGGATATAAAAGGTTTTGGAGAAGAATATATTAAGGCTCTTATTGGTGATGGTTATCTAAAAAATATAGCAGATATATATCTTCTTAAAAATCATAGAGAAACACTTATAGCCAAAGGACTTATCGGAAAAGAAAAAAATACAGATAAGCTTTTGGGTGTTATAGAAAATTCTAAAAATAATGAGGCCTATAGGCTTATAGCTGGTCTTACCATAGGAAATGTCGGAAAAGCTTCTGCCAAAACACTTATGAAGCATTTTGATTCCATAGATGCTCTAATGCATGCTTCAGTGGAAGAACTTCAGGAGGTTGATGATGTGGGTGAAACCACCGCTATTGCCATACATGAGTTTTTCCATAAGGAAAGCAATGTACTTTTAATGGAGAGACTTAAAGAATATGGTCTTAATATGGAGGCGCCAAAAACTGAAGGCTCAAATGAGCTTAGTGGCAAAACCTTTGTAATTACCGGTGATGTGACTCACTTTAAAAACAGAAATGAATTGGTTGAATTTATAGAAAGTAAAGGCGGAAAAGCTGCAGGAAGTGTTTCCAAAAAGACAACTGCCCTTATAAATAATGATTCAACTTCAAATTCCGGTAAGAATAAGAAAGCCAAAGAGCTGGGAATACCTATTTGGACAGAAGAGGAATTTTTAAATAATATATAATCGTGGAAGAAGACTTTTTATACAGCAATGTTAAAAGAAGCCATTACAAGGAGTAAAAAATGCCAATTAAAATTCAAAACGATTTACCTGCAAGAGAGTTTCTGGAATATGAAAATATTTTCGTTGTTGATGAAAACAGAGCTATGCATCAGGATATCCGTTCGCTTCAGATTTGTATCCTTAACCTGATGCCCCTTAAGGAGGAAACAGAAAAACAGCTTCTTAGAGCTTTGTCAAATACTCCTTTGCAAATTGATGTTTCCTTTATGAGAGTAAGTTCACATAAGGCAACCAATACATCTCCAAACCATTTAAACAGATTTTACAATACTTTTGATGAACTTAAGGAGAATACCTATGACGGTCTTATTATTACCGGTGCTCCTGTAGAACAGATGGATTTTGAAGAAGTTGACTATTGGGATGAACTTTGCAGAATATTTGAATGGTCCAGGACTAATGTTACATCTACGTTTCATATCTGCTGGGGTGCTCAGGCTGGTCTTTACTATCATTTTGGTATAAATAAGACACTTCTTGATAAAAAAATGTTTGGAATTTATGAGCATAGGGTATTAAACAGAAAGGTACCTCTTGTAAGAGGTTTTGATGATTATTTCTTTATTCCTCATAGCAGACATACAGAATCGGATCAGGAGGCAATTGAAAACTGCGATGATCTTGTGGTTCTTGCCAAATCCCCTGAAGCCGGAATATTACTTTGCATGACAAAGGATGGAAAACAGATTTTTGTAATGGGTCACGGTGAATATGACAGAATGACCCTTGACAGTGAATATAAAAGAGATCTGGGAAAGGGGCTTCCTATAGAGATCCCTATTAATTATTATCCTGAGGACAATCCGGAGGTTAAGCCTAATCTACAATGGAGATCCCATTGTAATTTATTATATTCCAATTGGCTTAATTTCTATGTATACCAGAACACTCCTTACCAGTGGGGACAGATATTGGATGAGAGCAGACGTAATAAGGCGGCAGCTCATTTGACTGAGGAGGTTTAAAATTTGAAAAAGCTTATTTATGAAAACAGTTTTGAAAATGAAGAATCCGTAAAGGATTTTGTGCTTGAGGGACAGGCCAGGATTACCTTTGATGATGGCTGCATGCGCATGGAAAATGCACTATCGGCTGAAAATGGCCAAAAGGCCAATTATGTATATTGGTGTCCGGTGGAATTTCCTTCAGATGTAGAGATAGAGTGGGAATTCAGACCGATAAAAGAGCCGGGCCTTGCAATTTTATTTTTTGCTGCCAAAGGCATAAAGGGCGAGAGTATCTTTGATGAAAGCCTTCAGAAAAGGACAGGAGAATATTCTTTATATCATCATGGAGATATAAATGCCTTTCATGTTTCATATTTTAGACGAAAAGAGCCTGATGAAAGAGCTTTTCATACCTGCAACCTTCGTAAGAGCTACGGCTTCCATCTTGTGAGTCAGGGAGCAGATCCTATACCGGATGCTTCTGAAGATGCACAGTGGTATAAGCTTAAAGCTGTAAAAAAGGGTAGCAGAGTCAGTTTTAGTGTCAATGAACTTGAAGTTTTCTATTTTGAAGATGATGGGAAGACCTACGGACCTTTACTTGAAGGAGGATATATAGGTTTTAGACAGCTTGCGCCAATGATCGGAGAATACAGGAACTTGAAGGTATATGAAATCTAAAAATGTGGAAAGTTTTTTATGAGCAAAGGGTTTAAAATCAGATACATCAACTATAAATACAGAGTATTGTTGTTCTTAATGCTATTTGTGGGTGTGGCGATTGGTACATTTTGTATTTATTATTTCAGAAGTGCCAATGACAGGCAGAGCCTTAGAGCAGCAGAGAATTCCGAGGCTTCAATCGATCAGATAGTCAGGCAGGTTTCAGAACAACTGGACAGAATATACAACTATTATCTTGTATTTAGTGATAAAGATGAAATTACATATTTAATAGAAAATAATGTGGATTTTTCCAATTATAGTCATATTGAAGATGCAAGGCAGAGCTTGTCCGGAAATAATATTGTTTCAGATTATGTTAACGGCTATACTCTTATAAATTTTAATACGGGCTGGGTTTTAAGCTCAAAGGGTATGTATAAGATTTCAGAAGCCAATAATCTGGAGGATGTTAATGCACTTTTTGACTATTCTACAGATACCTTAAGTAAGAATTACTGGATATATATGGATGCATCAGATCCTGAGAAAACGGAAAGGCAATATCGTACAACCATACAAATGAATGGGTTGAATCTTGTAATAAGGCTTCCTCGAAGATTTGGATCATCTTATGCGATGCTTATAGTAAATGTGGATCTTAATGCCATAAGTAAGCTTGCCATGGAAAGTATATCCGAAGGACAGGAACTGGTTGTAACCAATGATAAGGGTAATCTTATTTACAGCACAAGTGATTCTGCCGGAAAATACATAACTGATAATTCAGATGTTTTATATCAAAGTGTAAAATTTAATGGAAACAAATACAGACTTGCATATAATTCTTCACAGGTTACAGAGCTTAATTTTTATGTAATGACCAATGTGAATTATTTTGAGACCATAAATCCTTTATATGCATTTATAATTATATTTGCTATAGCGGTTTTATCAATAATAGCCACATTTTTGGTGTTTAGATGGATATACAAGCCTGTGGATACCATGGTTCATAAAATATCAGACAGTAATGACAATAAGTTAAAACCGGGAGAAGACGAGCTTAAATACATTACAGAATCCATGGAACAGCTCAGCGGTAATAATGTTGAACTTACCAGAGGAGTTACAGAGCTTTTTCAAAGACGTATCATGCAGGGAGAGCTTTCTGAGTCGGAAATTGATGATTACCTCATGAGATTATCTATGTCAGGGGCTTTTACCAATTATATTACTCTGGCATTTATCTTAAGAGCCTCCAACGATTATGTGGTTTTTAATGCTTCTGATGAAAAAGATTCTTTATATAAGATCAAGGATTATTTAAGGGAAAATTATTCAGAACAGCTGCTTATGGAACCCTGTTTTTTTGCCAGAGCTATTTTTTGCATAATTGCAGTAGATGATGATAATGATGCTGTAACACTTCCTACAGAGATTTATTCAGCTGTACGTGAGTTTACTCAGAGCCTGGAGCTTGATATACTTCTGGGAGTTGGAGTTAGCAGACTCCATAAAGATAAGCATGAGCTTTATAACTGCTACCAGGAGAGTGTGCTTGCCCTTAATTCTGAAAACAATGCTGAAAATGCTACGGATAAACCGGAAAGCTACTGCAGATTTTATACTGAATATGAAGCAAGTAAGAGTACTTCTTATAATAAGGGCTTTGAGAATAACATTTATACTGCCATTATACAGGGTAGTAAAGAAGATGCTTATGAGGTAACTGACGATTTTATTAGATTTTTGAAGCTGCAAAATTTAAGCAGGGAAGAAAATCTTGTATTTTTACTGCAATATGCCAATGCTATTGTACTTGGAACCAAAGAGCATGGCTTTGATACCGATACGGTATTTAGGGATAGAGTAGGTACAGTATATCAGGTTATTACTCAGTATTATGATTTAAGTAAACTTCGAAGATATATAAAATTTGTGATGATCGATCCTGTAATGGAGAAATTAAGCACCATGACCAATTCTCAGTCCAATCAGATCCTTGATAATATAAAACGACTGATTGATGAGAAGGAAGGAAATATTACCCTTACAGAATGTGCGGAAGAGCTTGGATACCATCCAACTTACATATGGAAAATATTAAAGCAGGAAAAGGATATGTCCTTTACAGATTATATTGAGGATTATAAGATTGCAGCAGCTAAAAAGCTTCTTTTGGAATCAGATATGACTGTTACACAAATTGCTGCTAAGTTAAATTATACAAATGCGCAAAACTTTATCAGGTTCTTTAGTAAAAAGGAAGGAACGACTCCCGGAAAATACAGACAGGAACATATTGCACAATAATTATTGGCTGACGTCTAATTTTTTTGACGTCAGCCTAAACTAATTAATAGATAAAAAGGTAATTTAATTTTGAATTTTCGTCTATAACATGATAATCAAATCCTATATCATAATCATGGAAGTGCCCAATTTTAGGCACTTTTTTTAATGTCAATAAAATGATTATAGACGTTATAAGTAAAATATAAGTAAAATTGCACTATAAGATATTTAAAAAAGAGTCATCCAATCGTCAATTTGACAGAGAAACTAAAAACTAATACTTGGTTTCTGATTAGGGGTTCGTCAAAATGTACAGATGGCTCAGAAGGAGAGAGGTATGGCAAAAAAGGAAAAGTATGTAGACATTACTACTACTACCGGAAAAGTTGTACGCCAGAGAGTGGTTCCACTCAGTACCTATATGTTACAGCATAAATGGCTTTACATATTACTTTTACCGGGTCTCATCTATTTTATCATGTTCCGTTATGTTCCAATGGCGGGCCTGGTAATCGCATTCAAAAACTATTCACCATTTTTAGGATTATGGGATAGTCCTTGGGTAGGTTTTGAAAATTTCACAAAATTCTTCTCTAATAACGATTTCGGAATGTTATTAAAGAATACACTTGGTATTTCATTATTGCAGCTGGTATTTTATTTCCCTGCACCGATTATTTTATCTCTTTTATTAAATGAGATAAGACATAGCTGGTACAAGCGAACAATACAGACATTTATTTATATTCCACACTTTGTATCATGGGTTATTGTTGCATCTTTATCATATCAGCTCTTTAGTACAGAAGACGGTCTTATTAACATGGCCATCAAGGCAACAGGAGCAAGCGCTCTTCCTATTCTTTCATCAGCTAAATATTTCTGGGGACTGATCGTTGGCCAGGATATTTGGAAAGAAACAGGTTATGGTACAATTATTTATCTTGCAGCTTTGGCAGGTGTAGACCAGGAAATGTACGAAGCAGCAAGAGTTGATGGCGCAGGACGCTGGAAAATGATGTGGTATATTACACTTCCTGCTATTAAGAGTACAATCATCATTCTTCTTATTATGAGAGTTGGTTCACTTCTTAACACAGGTTATGAACAGATATTCCTTATGAGAAACGATCTTAATATTGCAGCATCTGAAGTGTTTGATACATATGTTTATACAAAGGGTATTATAAATGCCCAATATTCATTCTCCACGGCAGTTGGCTTATTTAAATCCATAGTTGGAATGATCATGGTACTCGGCTCTAACTGGATTGCTAAGAAAGCCGGCGAGTCAGGTATTTATTAAGGAGGGTGAAAAATGGCACAGACAGCTACAGCAAAAGTGATTAAAAGAGACAGCCATGGTGTCAAAATGAGCCTTGGTTATCGAATAACTGATGTAATTATATATACTTTAATGGGTCTCGTAGGTGCAATTACACTGCTTCCATTCCTGTATGTTATGGCAGGTTCTTTTGCAACAGATAAAGAGCTTACGGAAAGAGCATTTTTCATTATTCCTCGTGTGTGGTCTTTAAATGCATATAAATATGCTATTAATGAAGGCAACATCCTGATGGGACTTTGGAATTCAATCAAACTTACAGTACTTGGTACATGTGTAAATATGGCTTTATCAGCATCCTTTGCTTATCCATTATCCAAGAAGCACTTTAGAGGAAGAAATATTTTCCTGAACATGGTCATTATTACAATGCTTTTTTCAGGTGGTCTTATTCCTACATTTATGGTAATTAAGGCATATGGACTTTATGATTCATATTGGGCACTTATCCTTATGGGTGCAATCAGCCCGTTTAATATGATCATCATAAAGAACTTCTTCCAGGAACTTCCTGCAGAGCTTGAAGAAGCGGCTCTCATGGATGGTGCAAGTGAGATTAAGATATTTGGTCAGATAGTACTTCCGCTTTCAAAGCCTGTTCTTGCTTCAATAGCTCTTTTCTATGGAGTAGGACACTGGAATGATTACTTTAGCGCAATGATTTACTTACAGACACCAAGTAAATACACAATTCAGATCATGCTGAGAAATATCATCTTAAAGGCAAGTACTATTTCAGATCTTGTACTTGATTACTATGATTCAAACGGTGTACCACCGGATAAGGCAGTTAAGATGGCAACAACAGTTATAGCTACAGTTCCTATTCTTATAGTATATCCTTTTGTTCAGAAGTACTTTACAAAGGGTGTCATGGTTGGTGCCGTAAAGGGTTAATAACAAACTAAATAATGTGATGGAGAAATAACTAATGATATGTACCTTTCGTCGTAAGGGAGGTTTACATATATATTATGAAAAGGTTTTCATTAAAAGGAGGGTAACAAAATGAAGTTACAGAAGTTAAAAAGATTTGCAGCAACAACTCTTTGTGCAGTAATGGTAGTTGGTTCTATGTCTGCTTGTGGTTCAAGCAGCTCAACAACTGACACACAGACATCTGAGACAACAGAAACTCAGACAGAGACACAGACTGCAGATACTACAGCTACAGATACAGCAGCTGCTGAAACAGCAGAGGAGACAACACTTTCTCCTGATGAGTATCCTGAAGTTACATTCATGGCTATCGATTTTAACGCTGGTCTTTCAAACTCAGGTGATAAGGGCGAAGAAACTCTTCAGCTTATCAAAGATTATACTCAGACAAATCTTCAGATTCAGTGGGTACAGAATGATGTACTTGAAGAGAAGGCAACTCTGGCACTTGCAGATCCTAAGACAATGCCTATGATCATGACATTTGGCGGATCAGTAACAGGTACAGTTGTTAATGCTGCTAAGCAGGGAGCTTTTGTTGATCTTACAGAATACCTTAAGGATTCTACAAAGTATCCAAATCTTTCACAGCAGAATGCTGATGTTGCTAAGTCTCTTACAGTTGACGGCAAGCAGATCGGTGTATATCGTGCTCGTGTAATCGGTCGTTACGGTCTTTCATACAGACAGGACTGGGCTGAGAAGCTTGGACTTGATGCACCTGAGACAGTAGATGATGTTTATAACATGCTCTATGCATTCACATATGATGATCCTGATGGAAACGGTGAAGATGATACAATCGGTATGGAAATGACATCTTACACAGGTGTATTCGATATCATCCAGACATGGTTTGGTGTTGGTAACGGATGGGCTGATGTAGATGGAAATCTTGTTCCTGTATTTGAACAGGAAGAGTATCTTGAAGCTCTTAACTGGATCAAGAAGTGCTATGATGATGGTCTTATGCCTTCAGACTGGGCTACACGTCCTACAGACTCATGGTCAAATGGATGTAAGAACGGTGAGAACGGTGTTTACATCGACGTTCTTGATGGCGGTAGAAGAGTTTGGGATTACTTTGTAACAAACGAAGTTCCTTCAGTAGTAAATCCTGATGAATATGCTTCAATGGGTCTTGTTGGTACAATCAACGGAAAGACACTTGCAACATCAGGTTACAACGGATTCTTCACACTTTCAGCTTCTACATGTGATACACCTGAGAAGGTAGATGCAGCACTTTCATTCCTTGATAAGATGAATGATGAGGAAATGCTTGTTCTTGCTGACAATGGTGTTGAAGGTTATAACTACACAATTGATGATAACGGATACATTGTTAAGGTTGAGGATGCAGATAACGTTAAGGCTAACTACCAGGGATTAAACCAGCTTGTAGCTTATATCCCATCTACAGAAGCTGAGACAACTGTTGAAAAGACAGAGCGTCAGATTCTTGAGGCACAGGTTAAGGAAGATAACGAGCAGTATGCAGTATTTAATCCTGCTCTTCCATATCTTATCAACTCAGAGACATATTCATCAGACGGTGCTAACCTTGAGCAGATCATCACATCAGCTCGTACACAGTACATCTGTGGTGAGATTGATGAAGCAGGCTTAAAGGAAGCTTGGCAGTCAGCTCTTGATCAGGGTTACCAGAAGATCATTGATGAAGTTAACGAGCAGTATCACGCACAGTAATGATATATAAGCTTAACTAAAATAATTTTAGGGGCATTGCATTCTTGCAGTGCCCCATTTTAACGAAAAAGAAGGGGTTCAATATGGGAAAAGTAAGCATAAACTTACATAGACTTGAAAATAGAGCAAAAAACGGTATTGCAGGCTTTGGAAGCTATTGGAAAAAGGGATGTTTAAAACCTGATAATGCAAACTTCTATTTAGTATCAGGAACTACTGATATACCTGTTCAGTCCAGGGTAACGGCATATTGGCCTGACGGATCTGTAAAATGGGCAGCTCATACTGCTGATTCCTCTCTTATGGGAGATGAATGTACTATAAGTGCAGATGCTACAAATAACGAAGCTGTCGATATAAAAGCAGATGTTATTTGTGTGGAAGAAAATGATAATGAATTTAAAATTAATTTAAGTAATGGAGAAATAACCATTCCAAAGTCAGGAAATAAATTATTTACCGGTTATTTTAGAAATGGTCACAGAGTAATTAATGATAGCCACTCAGAGCTCATTCTCCAGCATAGAGATAATGCATCTGAAGATTTATGTAATATTCAGAATGAAAAATATATAGGAAAAACCAATAAAGTTGATATTAAAGAATGTGGAAATATCAGGTGTGTTGTAAGAATTGAAGGAATACATGTAAGTAAAACTTCAGGTAAAGAAAACATACCTTTTGTAATATATTTGGAAATATATAAGGACAGACCGGAGCTAAGATTTTCATATACTTTTTTATGGGATGCTGATGAAAATAAGGATTATCTTAAGGCTCTTGGAGTCAGATGTGAAAGTGATATAAATGGAGAATTTTATAACAGACATATAAAGATTAAAACAGACAATGGATTTTTCCATGAAGCGATGGCTCAGCTTTTATCCTGGAGACCGAGAGTGCCTCAGGAAACATACCATGCACAGATTGCGGGTGAGCTTTTAAACCTTGATGAAGAAAAAGATGTAAATGCTCTTAAGGCTTCAATGGAAATGCCTATATGGGGAGAATATACTCTCTGGCAGGACAGTAGTTCTCACTATGTAATAAGAAAGAAAATAAGTAATGATAACTGTTGTTATATAAATGGACTTCACGGCATAAGAACTACCGGAATAGTGGCCTTTGGCGGTGAAAACGGCGGACTTATACTTGGACTTAAGGATTTTTGGGAAAAATATCCTTCAAGTATCAATGTTAAAAATATTGATAAGGACACAGTTACTTCTTCTATATGGCTGTGGTCCCCGGAATCCGAACCTATGGACTTTAGACATTATACCACCACAGGCTATTCGCAGACCTATTATGAAGGTTTTGATGAATTTGGAGCTTCGCCCTATGGTATTGCCAATACAAATGAGTTTATGATCAAGCCCTTTGAGGGAAAAATAGCAAGCGATGAAGAACTTGACGAACTTTCCCTGGAGATTAATTACAGGAGCCTGTATGTTGCTTCTCCTGAGTATTATCATGATAACAGAGCTTTTGGTTATTGGAGTTTGCCTTCAAGAGAAACCACTAAGGAAAACTGGGTAGAAGATCAGCTGGATAAGGCTATAGATTTTTATCTAAAAGAAATTGATGTCAGAAACTGGTATGGCATGTTTGACTATGGTGATTTCATGCATACCTATGATAAAGAAAGACATAGCTGGCGTTATGATATGGGTGGTTATGCTTGGCAGAATACCGAGCTGGTTCCGACCTTGTGGATATGGTTTTATTTCTTAAGATCCGGAAGAAGTGATGTATTCCACATGGCTGAAGAAATGTCCAGACACTGCTCAGAGGTTGATATGTATCATTTTGGACCTTTAAAAGGTCTTGGATCAAGGCACAATGTCAGACACTGGGGATGTCCATGTAAGGAGGCTCGTATAGCCATGGCGGGACATCACAGATTCTTGTATTATCTGACAGGAGATATGAGACTGGAAGATGTATTTGATGATGTTAAGGATGCTGATTTTTCAACCGTTAACATGGATCCTTTAAGATTCTTTTTTGACAAGGATAAAATGGTATATCCTACCCATGCCCGTTCAGGACCTGACTGGTCAAGCTTTTGCTCTAACTGGATGACAGAATGGGAGAGAAATAATAACATAGAGTATCTTAATAAAATAAAAACTGGTATTGAAGACCTTAAGGCTACTCCAATGAAGCTTGTATCAGGTTCTGATTTTGAATACGACCCGGAGAGCTCACATCTTAGATATATAGGTGACAGAGCGACAGGCGGCACTCATCTTGAAATATGTCAGGGAGCAGAGCAGACCTGGCTGGAGCTTACGGATTTATTGGAGGATGAAGAATGGAACAAGATGCTGGCAGACTTTGGTTGCTTTTATCCTCTTCCTCATGAAAAACAGTTTGAGCTTACAGAGGGCAGAATACAGCAAAGACAGTTTACTTATCCCTTTATGGCATCAGGTGTTATGGCATACGGAGCTCATTATTACAAGGATCACGAGCTTGGCAAAAAAGTTTGGGAAATACTGGAAAGCTGTATGGAAGGAGAATTCGGACCGGACAAATTGGAAACCGTTGATATTTATAATGCAGGAAATCAAAAGGTTCTTCATGAAATGCCGGGTGTTTCAACCAATGTAATGTCACAGTGGAGCCTTAATGCCATTGTTGCTCTTGATTTTGTAAGAGATGATTTAAATAACTGAAATTTTAGGAGAAAATCGTAAGTGAATAACAATAAAAAGACAATTTATCTTGTGGGAGATTCCACTGTTCAAAGCTATGGCATTGACAGGGAACCACAGGCCGGATGGGGACAGCTCCTTATGCGCCAGGTTGTTCATAATAATGCTTATACCATATCCCATCCTCAGGATACTGAATTTGGCCAGGTAGTCAGATATGAAAGTGAAAATCTGGTAATTGATAATCGTGCCATGGCAGGAAGGTCTTCGAAGAGCTATTTTGACGAAGGAAGGATACAGGAAGTATTGGGACTTCTTAAAACGGGAGATATTATGCTTATTCAGTTTGCTCATAATGATGCCAACATAAATAAGCCAGAAAGATATCTTAGCTGTGATGACTATAAAAAAATGCTTTTGGACAACTATATTGTTCCTGCAAGAGAAAAGGGTGCGATTCCTGTTCTTTTAACTGCCATTGCCATGAGAGAGTTTGACGAAATGGGAAAGTGCAAAATAAGCTTTCCTGAGTACAGAGCTGCCATGATAGAGCTTTCTAAAAAGGAAAATGTGGCTTTGATTGATCTTGGACTTCTTACGGCTGATTTTAATACTTTGGTTGGTGAGGAAGGCTGTAAAAGCATATATTTATGGCTTCCTGAGGCACTTTTTGAAGGCTTTAAGGAAGGAAGTACTGATAATGCTCATTTACAGTACAATGGAGCCTTTGCCTATGCAAAACTTGTTTATGAAGAACTGATCAGATTGAATATGATCTCCTAAAGATTATTTGTGCCTGTGAATAGGAATTCAAAACAATAGTTTATTAAAAGAATAGATATATATTGTCTTATGCGTGATATACTTATATAGGAGTTTATAAAAAGACAATATATGACGGGGTAATTGATAATGAAATCAGAGCTTATTTTAACATTAGATGACATTCAGGACAGAGCGGTGTATTTTCACTGGGATAATGTACCCGGTGCATCCTTTTATGAAATTTCCTATAAGGACAGCACAAGAAAAAGTGTCAGATATAAAATCCTTGATATAACCAGAGAAAGATTTTATTGCCTCAAAAAGGCCACAAACAGAGAATATTACATCAGAGTAAGAGCCTATGGAGCCAAAAAGGACAACGAAAGACTTCTTATTGCTGAAGGAAAAGAAACAACACCTTTGTATTATTTTCCTAAGCCTCTTAAGGAAGATCTTAACAGAGGTCTGGTGGCTGTTAAAACAGATGAAGGAATTTTCCTTTCCTGGAGATTCTTTAAGCGAGAGGCATCAGGCTATGGTGCTACAGGTCTTACCGGTGTGGATTTTAGAATTTACAAGAATAATGCACCTCTTGCTGTTGTCACTGACAGCTGTAACTACCTTGATAAAGAAGGAACTTGTGATGACGAGTACAGTGTTGAACCTGTAAGAGTCGGTAATGATGGAAGCTGTGAGCTCATAAACGGCAGCAAGAGAGCCGATAAGCGCTGTAAAGCCGTTAAGGCCTTTAGCAGTGGCAAAAACTATCTTGAAATAGAGCTTAACAAACCTGAAGGAGGAGTTACTCCTGCAGGTGAACATTTTGAATACAGAATAAATGATATGAGTGTTGGTGATGTGGATGGTGATGGCGACTATGAATACATAGTAAAGTGGGATCCATCCAACTCTCAGGATGTTAGTATCAAAGGATATACCGGCAGATGTATCATCGACTGTTATAAAGAAAGCGGAAAGCTGTTATGGCGCCTTGATATGGGACCAAATATCAGAGCAGGTGCTCATTATACCCAGTTTATGGTTTATGACTTTAATGGAGATGGTAAGGCTGAAATGGCTGTTAAGACAGCCCCCGGAACAGTCATGACAAGATATGATGAGTCCGGCAGGGAGATTGCAAGAGAATATATTACTATGCCGGATATAGACCTGGCTGCAGGCTATTCTCATAATGATAATTTTGTATGCTCAGCAGAGGACTACTATGAGCATATGGTAGATGTGTTCATGAACTGGACGGAGCATCCTGAGGTTGTGAATGGTCACTGGCCAAGAACTTTGGAGGAGTGCTTTGGAATAGACAAAAAATATCCATATCCTCTTAATGATTCAGATGCCAGAGAACTGGTAGACTATTTCATGGATGTTTATGCTCCGGGTAGAAGTAAGAAAAATGAGCTTAGAAAATTTGAAGGATTTATTTTTGATGGCCCCGAATATCTTACTATGTTTGCCGGTGACGGATCGGAGCTTGAAACAATAGATTATCCTTTCCCAAGAGAGGATGACGGGCTTATGTGGGGAGATTATGCACTTCCGAGAATTGAGCCTTGTAACCGCGTAGATAGATTTCTTGCAGGGGTAGGATATTTGGATGGGGTTCATCCATCTCTTATAATGTGCAGAGGATATTATACCAGATCAACTATAGCTGCTTACGATTTTGTTGACGGAAGATTTAAAGAGAGATTTATGGTAGATTCAGGTCATGTTCCTATGTCTAATCCTTTTAATGATAACCCTCATGACAAGGAAGGCACAGATCCGGAATATGGCAGTCTCTCTGGTCAGGGAGATCATAGTTTATCCATAGCTGACGTAGATGATGACGGATGTCAGGAAATCATATACGGAGCAGCCTGCATTGATCATGACGGAAGACTTAAATATAGCAGTTATGATTATCTTCCAAATGGAAAAAGAGCTAAGCTTGGTCATGGAGATTCCATGCATGTGGCTAAAATTGATCCCGATCAACCGGGACTTCAGATATTTAATGTATTTGAAGGTGCTAAGGCAGCACCTTACGGTTATGCTTTAAGAGACGCAGAAACAGGTACTGTCAGACACCGTTTTGATGAAGATGGAGAAGATCTTGGCCCATTTGGATTCTATGCAGAAACAGATCTGGGAAGATGTATGATAGGAGATATTGATCCAAATACAAAAGGATTACAGCTTTGGGTTAATGATGTTTATTCCTGTGACGGAATGGTACTTGATCTTGAAGCACCTTCTACAAACCAGGCTATAAGATGGGCAGCTGATTTATCTACACAGGTATTGGACAGATCGGATTATTTAAAGGGAGAGCATAGAGGTGTTATAAATGATATAACCCACGGAGTAATGCTTGATCCTGTGGATACTCTTTGCAATAACGGAACAAAAGGTAATGCCTGCCTTGTTGCCAGTATTTTTGGTGATTTCAGGGAAGATCTTATCCTTAGAAGAAAAGATGATAAGGCCATAAGAATTTATACAAATACCGAGCTTACCAGGCATAAGCTCTATACACCTATGGATGATACTATGTACAGGGTTGGTATTGCATGGCAGAATAACTGCTACAATCAGACCTGTTACACAAGCTATTATTATGCATCGGATATGAGTTTTAGCGATGTACCACTTATAGATTAACAGACTTTTTTCAAAAACTGCAAAAAGCATTTTTTGTTAAATAGCCATATTAATAATATTTATATAATTGGAGGATTGAAAAAATGGTTGACGCTAGTGTTACAAGAGAAGTAAATGGGAGACCAATGCCGGTTATTTATACATGTTTCCCTGAAGGAAAGCATAAGGTTCTGACCTGCAGCTATGATGATGGAAAACTTGAGGATAGACAGCTTGTAGCTATGTTCAATGAATATGGACTTAAGGGAACCTTTAATGTTAATTCAGGTCTTATTGATGAGGAAAGAATTCCTGTTTCCGAATATAAGGAACTTTACAAAGGTCATGAAATCGCATGCCACACAGCTCTTCACCCGACAATAGCAAGATGTGCCAGTGAGCATATTGTTCAGGAAGTTATTGAAGATCGCAGAGCTTTAGAGAAGATTATGGGTACAACTGTAAGAGGTCTTGCATATCCTAACGGATCTGTGGACCAGAGAATTGTTGATCTTCTTCCTGCCTGCGGAATCAGACATGCCAGAACAGTTAGCAGCACGCTTGGCTTTGCAATGCCTGACAATTTCCTTTTATGGAATCCTACCTGTCATCACAATCGTGATTTACTTGGTCTTGGTGCTCAGTTTAAGGATATGCATAAGACTCAGTATCTCTATATGATGTATGTATGGGGACACAGCTATGAATTTACAAGAGATAATAACTGGGATAAGATGGAAGACTTCTGTAAATTAATTGGAGGTCTTGATGATATCTGGTATGCTACAAATATTGAAATTGTAGACTATATGGAAGCTGCTTCAAGAATGCAGTTTTCTGCAAGTGGCGACTTTGTATACAATCCAAGTGCGCAGAGTGTATGGCTTGAAGTAGATAAACGTAAAGTTGAATGCCCTGGCGGAAAGATTACGGAGTTGTAAAAAAATCTTTTTTGGTATAAAATATAATTGTTAAGCCGTTCATTAAGAATATAATTTAACGATTATTATGTTCTTAGCACAAATTTCAATTATATTTTTACAAGGAGATTTTATATGAGTCTTGAGCTGGAAAACGAAGAAGTAGAAGTAAAAACACCGGTAAAAAAGAAGACTAAAAAGACAAAAGAACTGATTGAGGAGAATGGAAGACAGCGGGAGGCTCTGGAAACAGAAAAAGTAGAACATGAAAAGGCTCTTGAGGGCCTGCTTAAAGAGATGGATGATCTTGGATCTCCTTCGGCTGTTGGTATGAAAGTTTCTCATAAGAAATTTGGGGATGGTAAAGTTGTTTCACAGGACGGCAAATACATTGAAGTGGAATTTTCTTCTGTTACTAAGAAATTTGTTCTGCCGGGAGCTATTGCAGATAAGTTCCTTATAGTGGATGATGACAAATTATTAGAGCATTATAGTAAAGCAAATGAGCTTCATGAGAAAATCCTTAAGGAGCAGCTTAAAATTCAATCCGATGGCTTTGCACTTCAGAGGTTAAGCGATCAGCTTGAAAAGTTAAATGAAAAAGCATAACTGAATACAATAAGAAAGCTGTTTTACCAGGAAAGGTAGGACAGCTTTTTTTATATCATAGGAAATTGCTTTCCTATGATATAAAAAAGCTCCGCTAACGATGCGCACTCGCGCGATAGGTAAATGTTGCATAAATGCAACCGCGCTCGGCGCGAGAATGTCGCAAGCGACATTCTTTGTTCGATATATCTTTTGATTTTTCGTAAAAAAACAGCCTATGGTTTATCATCATAGGCTGTTTATAATTAAATTACTTTTTTAGAGACATCTTTTTTTTGTTGTTTATTAAGAAGCTCATTTGAAACCTTAAGCTCCTGGTCGTATACTTTTTTCATTGCAGTAGAGAGCATAAGCTTGATACGGTTGAGCTGATTTACTTCACTTGCACCCGGATCATAGTCAATGGCTACAATATTGCAGCCCGGATATAAATGACGCATCTGCTTTATAACACCCTTACCAACAACGTGGTTAGGAAGACAACCAAAAGGCTGTGTACATACAATATTTGATGCACCTTCTTTTATAAGTTCAACCATTTCTCCTGTAAGGAACCAACCTTCACCTGTCTGGTTACCGATAGAAACAATAGGTTTAGCATATTCTACGGTTTTATATATACTTGTTGGTGGTTCAAAATGAACACTTTCTTCAAAAGCCTTTGAAGCACCGCTTCTGAGTTTTTCTATAGCCCATATTCCGGCTTTACAAAATGCTTTTGTTCTCTTGCTGGTACCAAGCTCATCAGCCTTATAAATCTGATTGTAGAAGCAGTAGAGCATGAAATCTATAAGATCAGGTACTACAGCCTCAGCGCCTTCGCTTTCAAGAAGATCTACAAGATGATTATTGGCAGCAGGAGCAAATTTAACAAGTATTTCACCTACAATACCTACTCTTGGTTTAACTTCATCGGTTATAGGAATATTATCGAATTCCTTAATGATCTGTCTGCACATATTCTGGAACTTAAAGAAGCTCATATGTTTCGCAGAAACAAATTCTCTACATTTAACAAGCCATTTCTGGTGAACATTTTCTACAGAACCCTTCACCTTTTCATAAGGACGCATTCTGTAAACGCATCTCATGAATATGTCACCAAATACTGCTGCATAAGCGGCTCTTTCAAGCATTTCAAAATTTATATGGAAACCAGGGTTGGACTCAAGCTTGGATAAATTGAGAGAAACCACAGGAATCTGTTCCATTCCAGCCTTTTTAAGAGCTCTTCTTATAAAGCCGACATAGTTGGTAGCACGACATCCACCACCGGTCTGTGACATTACAACAGCTGTCTTGTTAAGGTCATATTTACCTGAATGAAGTTCATCCATAATCTGTCCTACAACCCAGAGAGAAGGGTAGCAGGCATCATTATTAACATATTTAAGACCCATGTCAATGGCATGCTTATTATCATTTTGCATAACAACCAGATTATAACCGCATGCTCTAAGAGCTGTTTCCAATATGTCAAAGTGAATAGGAGACATCTGTGGACAGAGAATTGTGTAATCCTTACGCATTTCTTCTGTAAACAGAACTCTTTCGTTTGCTGTTGATCTGATGGTTCTTTCCTTATGCTCATGCTCACGCACTCTGATGGCAGCCAGTAGTGAGCGAACTCTGATACGGGCACTACCAAGGTTATTAACCTCATCAATTTTAAGGCATGTATAAATCTTATCAGAACCTGAAAGAATGTCGTTAACCTGATCTGTTGTAACTGCATCAAGACCGCAACCAAAGGAGTTGAGCTGTATAAGATCAAGGTCATCCCTTGTTCTTACAAAACTTGCAGCGGCATAAAGTCTTGAATGATACATCCACTGATCTGATACGATAAGAGGTCTGTCAGGGTTTCCAAGGTGGGAAACACTGTCTTCTGTAAGAACTGCAACACCATAAGAACAAATCATATCAGGAATACCATGGTTTATCTCGGGATCGGTATGATATGGACGTCCTGCCAGAACAATACCATGCTTATGGTTTTCCTCCATCCATTTAAGAGTTTCTTCACCCTTTTTCTGTATATCCTTATGTACGGCATCCATTTCATCCCAGCCTGCTTTTGCTGCAGCTATTACTTCTGATTCCGGGATTTCCTTAAATTCCTTTACAAGGGAATCTGTAACGGTCTTTAAGTTTGTAAATGCCATGAAAGGATTACGAAGCTTTGCTTTGCCTGTTGTTATCTCTTCAACGTTATTCTTAATATTCTCTGAGTAAGAGGTAACAATAGGGCAGTTGTAGTGGTTAGTTGCACCCTTCACTTCGTTTCTTTCGTAGAAAAGTGCAGGATAAAATACAAAATCCACACCGTTTTTTATAAGCCATGCCACATGTCCGTGGGAGAGCTTGGCAGGATAGCATTCTGATTCACTTGGAATAGATTCAATACCAAGTTCATAAATCTGATGTGTCGAACGTGGTGAAAGAACTACTCTGTAACCAAGGTTTGTAAAAAAAGTAAACCAGAATGGGTAGTTTTCATAAAAATTAAGCACTCTTGGAATACCGACTGTGCCACGATATGCTTTGTCGGCCTCCAAAGGCTTATAACCAAATAATTTCTTATATTTATAATCAAAAAGGTTAGGAATATTATCGGCATTTTTGACTTTACCGATACCTCTTTCGCATCTGTTTCCTGATATGTACTGACGTCCGCCGCTGAATTTATTGACTGTAAGACGGCAGTGGTTTGTACATCCCTGGCAGGTAGCCATGCTTGTGGAATATTCAAGAGCATTAATGTCTTCTATGGAAAGCATGGTTGTCTGGTAATCTTCGGTTTCATGATATCTGTTTCTTGCTATAAGAGCAGCACCAAAGGCACCCATGATACCTGCAATATCAGGACGGATGACATCGGCACCTGCTATTTTTTCAAAACTTCTTAAGACTGCATCATTATAGAAGGTTCCGCCCTGAACTACGATATTTTTACCAAGTTCTGTAGCATCTGAAACCTTTATAACTTTAAACAGAGCATTCTTAATTACAGAATATGCAAGACCTGCAGAAATATCCGCAACCTCAGCACCTTCCTTTTGAGCCTGTTTAACCTTTGAATTCATAAATACGGTACATCTTGTTCCAAGATCGATAGGATGCTTTGCAAAAAGAGCCTCCTTGGCAAAATCCTTAACAGAGAAGTTAAGAGACTTTGCAAAGGTCTCTATAAATGAACCGCATCCTGAAGAGCAGGCTTCATTAAGCTGTACGGAATCTACGGCTTTGTTCTTGATTCTTATGCACTTCATATCCTGACCACCGATATCGATGATACAGTCAACGTCTTTGTCAAAAAAGGCAGCTGCATTATAGTGGGCAATAGTTTCTACTTCACCGTCATCCAACATAAGAGCAGACTTCATAAGAGCTTCGCCATAACCTGTGGAACAGGAGCGGGCAATATGAACATCCTCAGGAAGCAGTGAATAAATTTCCTGAATTGATTTAATAGCTGTCTTTAAAGGACTACCGTTATTGCTTGAATAAAATGAATATAACAGATCACCGTCTTCACTTACCAAAGCACACTTGGTAGTGGTTGATCCGGCATCAATTCCAAGGTAGGCATTGCCTTTATAGCTTGAAAGAGGTGCGGTTTTAACCTTTGCTCTTTCATGTCTTTCACAGAAATCGGTATAATCTTTTTCTGTGGCAAAGAGAGGCTCCATACGTTCTACTTCAAATTCCATTTTGATCTTTGAAGAGAGCTTATTAACCATCTCGTCCATTGTATAATGTATATCTTCCTTGGCGTTAAGAGCAGAACCCATGGCAGCAAAAAGATGAGAATTGTCAACGTCAATGGTGTGCTCTTCGTCAAGCTTTAAGGTTCTGATAAATGCAACCTTTAATTCTGATAAAAAATGTAAGGGACCACCTAAAAATGCAACATGTCCTCTGATAGGCTTACCGCAGGCAAGTCCTGAAATGGTCTGGTTTACAACTGCCTGGAAAATAGAAGCCGCAAGATCCTGTTTGGTGGCACCGTCATTGATAAGCGGCTGAATGTCAGATTTGGCAAAAACACCGCATCTTGCTGCAATTGTATATAATGACTGATAGTCTTTGGCATATTCATTAAGGCCTGAGGCATCTGTCTGAAGAAGAGAAGCCATCTGGTCAATAAATGAACCTGTACCTCCGGCACAAATACCATTCATTCTCTGTTCAACATTACCATCTTCAAAATAAATAATTTTAGCGTCTTCACCACCAAGTTCTATTGCAACGTCTGTTTTAGGAGCCTGAGCTTTTAAAGCTGTAGAAACAGCAATTACTTCCTGAACAAAGGGTACATTAAGGTGATTAGCCAGAGTAAGACCGCCTGAACCTGTTATTACAGGATGAATAATAATATTTCCGCCTGTCTTTACTCTTGCTTCAACAAGAAGATCTGATAAAGTTTCTCTGATATTTGCAAAATGTCTTCTGTAATCAGAAAAAATTATTTTGTGTTTTGCATCTAAGAGAGCAATCTTTACAGTTGTTGAACCAATATCTATTCCTAGTGTGTAATCTTTTGAAATCATATAAATCCCCTTATATAAATCCTAGCTCTGCGAGGAAAAGCCTTTATAATTACATTGTGTTAAATCTAATTTAAAACAGACCTTTACCTATGCGCATTACAGTGTATTATAAATCACTCAAATTTAAAAAGCAATAATATGAAATTGCCCATTTTTTTCC